>NZ_JBQLID010000011.1:0-106784 GCF_056034405.1 Marinococcus sp. LNHM4E3-1
TTCATCATTTCAACTTCCTCATCGGTAAACAGCTTCTGGAGCATGAGGTAGCCGTTCTCGTCGTAAAAGTCCAGTTCTTCCTTTTGCAGCGGGCCGTCAAAATCCGAACCGCCGTGAACAACAGGGTCCTTCCGGTCCATGATTTCCTTATGATCGCCCTGTCTGGATGGATACTTATCGATTGCCATTTTCAAGTCCTCCTAAAAATTTTTAAAATACAGAATGAGTGCGGGCTGTAGAATCCCGCTTTAAAGTGGATGTGGAAAAAATAATGATTCTTTTTGTGCACCGGCTTCATGCCTGGTTGCATATAGAACAAAAGATGAAAATAATGCATAGCGAAAACAAAAGAACAATAAGCCCGGGAGAGGAGTAAATCGGCTTTTGCACGCAAAAAAGCCAGAAAAGAGACAGGTCTTTTCTGGCTTATGTTTTAGGCGCTATTGTCCAAACATTTCCACCATGCATATATTTTTTTACCCCTCAATCTATCGGGGACACTTAAACTGTTCCCGCTCACAAAAGGAATAAACATAAATTTTCAAAAAAAAGCAGCGGCAATTTTTGCCTGCTGCTTTTAAAAGCTTTAATTTTAAGAACGGACCACCATGACACTGCAGGGTGCCGCTTTTGCAATGTGCTCGGATACACTGCCCATGAATATTTTTTCTACAGCGTTTAAGCCGGTCGCCCCGGTAACTATTAAATCCACATGGTATTTCGGTACGATATCACGAATGATTTTCGTTTTGGGAGATCCGTATAAAAGCTCTACAGTTACATCTGTGATGCCTGCTTCTTCTGCCTGTTTTTTGTATTTTGCCAGCAGTTCATTGGCATCCTCCTGTACTTTTTCAATAATGGAAGGAGCGTAACTGCTCATCGGCTGATAGGCGTTTTTATTAATCACCCTCGCAATTATAAGCTGGGCTTCCTGCGCTTTAGCAATAGGGAGAGCGGTCTCAAAAGCATATTCAGCCTGCTCGGATCCGTCGACAGCCACTAATACAACGTTCATTGTGTGCATAGAACAACCTCCTAATATAGTGAATTAGCAGGGGTATCCTGCCTGAAACCTAAAGCTGGAAAGAGGAAATAGGACAAATGCAGTTCGTTTTATGCCGCTCTTTGATGAGTTATATTCTATATTCATTGTACATGATATTTTTGACATTTACGACGCCAATAAATGAATAATTAGTGAAATAGTCATGAAAATTAAGAAAATTCATTGAAAAATTCCTTAAATCAGTGAATTTGTGTATTATTTGCAAGATAATTCGGGTAAATCAAACCAAAGGCTGCTTCACATTAGTTCTTTGATCCTAATACTATTTCCAAGAGTTTTTTTGGAACTAACTGTTGTTGGAAGGCCTTATATGTTAAAGTTTCGTTAATTCGTTTCCCTAAGCAAAGAAAGGAGGAAGGCATCATGAGTGAAAAAGAGAAAAAATTTAAATTTCTCAACAGTATCTTTTTCATTTCTTTTATCATTATTTTTGTATTTGCATTGTGGGGGGCATTAGCACCACAGGCCCTGCAGGCACAAGCCGAATTTACATACGGCTTTATTGCTGATACGTTCGGCTGGTTCTATTTACTGTTTGTGCTTTTTCTGATCTTATTTAACTTTTATATGGCGTTTAGTAAGTACGGGCGTGTCAGACTCGGGGGCGACGATGCCCGGCCGAAATACCCTTTTTTCACCTGGATCGCGATGCTTTTCAGCTGTGGATTTGGTGTAAGTATCGTTTTCTGGGGTGTGGCAGAACCGATGACCCACTTTCAGACTCCCCCTCCCTGGACGAGCGTAGATCCCGGGACACCGGAAGCGGCAAGGGAAGCAATGTGGAACGCATTTTTTAACAACGGCATCCACCAGTGGGCGTCATTTACATTTGTGGGACTTGCGATTTCCTACTTTTTATACCGTCAGGAAGAGCGGAGTCTTATCAGTGACACAATGAACGGTGTTATCGGGGACGGCACCCGCCCGCTCCGCAAAGGCTTCCGTAATGGCGTGGACATCATTGCTGTTATCGCTACAGTAATGGGGGTGGCTACTACGCTTGGTTTGAGTGTTCTGCAGATCAGCGGGGGCCTCAATAGTGTGTTCAGTATTCCTGCCAGCTCGACGACTCAGTTTACTATTGTAGCCGTCATGTTTGTAGCTTTTATGGTTTCGACCATCTCTGGTCTGGACCGTGGAATAAAATATTTGAGTAATGTAAACCTCGGTCTGGCTTTGTTTTTAATGATAGCTGTATTGTTTATCGGTCCTACAGGCTTTATTTTTGAAACAATTACCATGGGTCTCGGTGATTATGTTCAAAACTTCTTCCAGGCAAGTCTGCGTATGGAAAACTATACAGACGGCACCTGGGTGCAGGACTGGCCGATTTATTACTGGGCCTGGACGATTGCCTGGTCTCCATTTGTAGGGATGTTCGTAGCCCGTATTTCTAAAGGGCGCACGCTCCGGGAATTCGTCCTTGGCGTTATGGTTGCTCCGCCGTTTATCGGGATGATCTGGATTGGTATTTTCGGCGGCACTGCGATCAACCTGGATTTATTCCACGGCACAGATATAGCGGGCATTGTTGCGGAGGATACGACACGGGCCATGTTTGCCATGCTCGATAACATACCGCTTGGCACTCTGCTCTCCATACTGTCGATATGCCTGCTGTTTACATTCCTGGTAACCTCAGCAGACTCTGCCACATTTGTGCTGGGCATGATGACATCCAACGGGGATACGAACCCATCAATGCTCTTAAAAGTAATCTGGGGCGCATTGATCGCCGGTTTGGCTACTGTACTGATTATCAGTGCCGGTCTTGACGGACTGCAGACAGTTTCTCTTATCGGGGCCCTGCCATTCTCTATTGTCCTGTTCATCTCCGCTATTTCCTTACTGAAATCCGTACGAAAGGATTACAAGGAAACGAGACTTCGGGAGGAAGAAGAGCGCCGGCAGCGGATCCGGGAGGATATCGAAAACTCTTAATCAAAGCACAAACGAAAGCACCCCCGCTAGCTGCGGAGGTGCTTTTTTTCGTTTAGGATAAGATTCCCCGGATTTTTTGATTAATGTCTCCGTGTACTACGCCTCCGTGATAACAAATTACGGTCGTCATATCGAAATCGAGCAGTTTTTCTAGAGAACGGTGGGCTTGTTCCATGTCTGGCGTAACTTCTGCCCGGGGTCCGAAAAGCTCGCCGTCTTCAGCAGTCAAAGCATCGCCGGCAATAAGCGTATGGCTGTTTTCGTGATACAGGCTGATATGCCCGGGAGCATGTCCGGGCGTATGCACTGCGGTCAGCCCCGCCACAGGTTTATCTCCCTCTTCCATAGTTTCATTGATGAGCGAGGGTTCATTCTTATCGAGCATATAACCAACCCGGTCCCTCTTTTCCTCCGGAAGGGTGTCGATCAGGTTTGCTTTGGCATTACTGCTGAATTTAATCAACGGTTCTTCCCCGTCTACGTACGGTTTGTCTTCAGAATGCATGAGGACACGCAGGTTGGGATGGTCGTGAAGAATTTCCGGGAGGCTCCCGATGTGATCAATGTCCTGATGGGTTAAAATAACAGTATCAAGGTGATCGGGGTTTAAATTTTCCTGTCGTATCAATTCGTATATTTCTTCTTCGTATCCGGGCATGCCTGTGTCAAAGAGAATCAGGTGGCCATCGTTATTTATGAGGGTTAAGTGTAATACCATGGTATCCTTTCCACGGGGCACGGAAAGCTCGAGTACGTGAATGGTTTCTGTAAGCTTCATAGCGGCCGAAGCACTTGGCTCCGGTTCACCTCCTTGTATTATATTGAACCTAAAAGAAATATTCCTCATTTTCTTTTATCTATAACATGTGCATAATAGAAAAATATGTGCATTTGGAAAAAGGCGAAAGTATGATACTGTATCTTTGGCCTTATTTCTAAGACAGTGCAGAGGAAGGAGGAGTATCAATGGCTTCGAAAAAAAACAAACATTCGCCGGACAGCTATACACTCGGGCTGATAGCCGCCCCGGAGCTGCCGAAGGAAATTTGCGACGAGATGGCAGAAGAACTGCCGGATTTGCTCAAAAACTATGTAGATGACCGGAGAAGCTGGGAAGTGGAAGTGATTCTTGATCCTTTTGCCGGGGTGATAGAAAAATCAGAGCCTGTGATTGAGGAAGCACAAAAACATAAACAAAAGAATGAATGGGATTATGCTCTCTGCTTTACGGACCTTCCAATTATAGACGGCAAAAAACTGGTGATAGCTGATGCCAGTTCAGACCGGGAGATTGGCCTTATTTCCCTGCCCTCTCTAGGGGCAATGCCAATGAGAAAGCGTGTCCGTGAGGCAATGATGCAGCTTGTAAATGAAATGCACCATGGAAGCCTGGAGGAAGACCGCGAACGGCAGAATGAGCGTATCGCAGAAAATCAGGAGCAGCTTGAGGATCATGAAGAAGAACATTCCTATCAGGTCCGGGGAAGAGGATCGAGAGAGCTGATGGGCAGCCGTTTGTATGAGCGCTTTTCCCCAATTAAACGGACGGTGTATTCTAATGAAGAAGAAAGCCAGCATGTCCGCTTCTACGCTAACCTGAATATGAGAGGGCGCACGAGGCTGCTTTCCGGCATGGTGCTGGCAAACCGGCCCTGGACGATTTTTCCGGCCTTTAAGCGTGTGATTGCTTTAGCTTTTGCTACCGGAGCTTATGGGCTGATTTTTCCTAGTTTCTGGATGCTGAGCGACACCTATGGCTTTTGGCGCTTTCTTGCTGTTATGTTTACGGCCATGGTGGCTATGACTGTATGGTTTATTGCTGCCCATGGTTTGTGGGAAAAAGAGTCAAAGGCAGAATCTAAATTTTTAGTCCGTTCCTACAATAAAGCTACAGCTTCTACCATCGGAATTGCCATTATTCATTATTATATTATTCTATTTTTGATGTTTTTAGTTGTTTCTCTGCTGTTTATTCCAGGCTCTCAGCTGGCACTGAATTTACAGGGGGCCGTAACATTTGCGACGTACCTGAAAATATCCTGGCTTGCCTGCACGGTAGCTACGCTTGGAGGCGCTCTTGGGGCAGGGCTTGAAAGTGAAGAAACGGTGCTCAAAGCGACCTACGGCTACCGTCAGCGTATTCGCAATGAACGTGCGAAATCGGAAAAACGTGAGGAATCTTCCTCTTAAAAAAGACGCAGGAAGGCGTCTATGCCTTTATCGTGGAATTACAATGCCTCTTTCTGTGCCTATGACTTTTCTTCCCGTATTACAGCAAAAAACAGCCGGATACGCCGTCAGTGGAAATTATTATTCCTTGAAGAGAAGTGGTAAAATGATGACAGACCTGTCATTTGCCGCCATTATAGGAACAATAATCTTGCCTCACTGATAAAGGGTGATTACGATGTCCAGGCAGTATTCTATTTACACCGTAATGGGATCGCTAGCTGTTTTTGCCGCTGTGCTAGGCTTCTTAGTCTACAATGTGCACGAACGAAGCCAGATAGCCGAGCAGGAAGCAGAAAAAAAACAACAGGCTGCAGAAGAAGAGACAGAACAGGAAGCAGAGGCACCTGAACAGGAGCCGGAAGAAGAAAGAGTCGCCTCGAGCGAAGTGCCTGAGGTGGAAAATGAAGAACTGCTTGAACGGGCCGTTCATGCAGAAGCCAAAGATGAATCTTTTGAAGGCATGGTGGCCGTGGCAAGTGTTATTTTGAACCGCATTGAATCTGAAACCTTCCCAGACGATGTCGAAAGTGTCATTTACGAAGAAAATCAATTCCAGGTAGTAGCTAACGGAAGCATAGAAGAATCCCCTTCCGAGCGTGCAGAAGAAGCAACGGAAGAGGCTCTGAATGGATCGGAGCCGGTAGGGGATTCATTGTTTTTCTGGAGTGAAGATGTGCCGAAAGACAACTGGCTCTGGGAAACGAAGACAGTTGATTATGAAATCGGCGGACATGTTTTTTCAGAAGACGTTTAAGTAGGACCAGCGGTGACAAACCGCTGGTTTTTTTGTTTTATATTTGGTTAAAAACATGCTTACAGGAGAGCTGGGTAAGGAATATATTAGAAGGCAGGCATAATAGTGAAGGGGAGAACGAGATGAAATTTTCGATATGCAGCTGGATCTTTGGAGACCAGCCAATTGAACAGACAATGCGTGACGCAGCTTCCATAGGGTACGATGAAATTGAAATTCACGCGAAGGACTATAACTGGGAGGAATTAATCCAGCAGGCGGAAGCCCTCGGGATCCGTATCCGGGGCCTGTGTGCGGATGCAGGATGGCCGCGGAAAGAAACAGATTTATCACAGATTGATCCAACTATGCGAAAAACAGCTGTAAATTATTTTAAAGAACAGATTAGCCGGGCGTACCGGGCCGGTGCAGAATATATGGTGCTTTCCCCGTGTGCCCCGGGCAAATCAGTGCCGGAAGGAAACGGCAAGGAAGAATGGGAAGCAGCCGTTTTATCACTTCAGGAAATAGCTCCCTATGCAGAAGAAAGAAACATTGCTCTGGTCATTGAGCCGTTAAATCGTTACGAAAGTTGTATCATTAATACCGGATGGCAGGCGCTTATGCTCGTGGAAGAAACCGGACATCCATTTGTGACGACGATGCTCGATACTTTTCACATGAACATTGAGGAGAGCAGCATGAAGAAGCCTTTTCATCATCTGGGCCCAGCCCTCAGCCATATACATGTGGCAGATACTAATCGGCAGGGCCTCGGGTACGGAAGACTTCCCTGGGAGGCGATCGCTGAGGCTATTAAAGAAACTGGGTACGATGGAACGATTACAGTAGAATGCCTGGCACCGGAATTGAATGTATTTCCTTCAGAAGAAAAAAAGTCCAGAATAGATTGTGTTAATGAATATGCCGAAAAGTCGCTTGAAAAACTGCAGTATCTTTTCCAGTCATAATAGAACGAAAGAAGAATATATCCACCTCTTAAGCCTGGTGCTCACTCGCAAAGCGCTAGCTCGAGTGATTAAAAGAGCGTTTATGTAAATGCGTTTTAAGGAAATAGAGGGATAGCCCAGCATTAACTGAATAAAAAAAGGCAGCAATCGCGGGAGTAAGCCTTGCGGTAAGCCAGGAAAAGAGATACGTCTTTCCCTGGCTTTTTGCGTTTTATAAACCGGCTTCAGAAAGGAGGAGAACATGAAACACATTAAAGCATTAACCGGAAAAGGAGTGATGACGGCGGCTCTGTTATTTTTGGTGCTCGGTATCGCAAACGGGGTCTCTGTATGGAGTGTGCTGGTGCTCACTATTATTATCGGCGCAATCAGCTATCCGTTCGGTGATCTAATGCTGCTCCCCCGTGTAAAAAGCCTGATCGCAGCGATTGGGGATGCCGTTCTTGTGTTTGTGATTATTTTAATTGCAGGTGCTGTAATTTCCTTTTCAGGCCCGGTGCTGCTTGCAGCAATAACAGCCGCTGTGCTGATGGGAACAGCAGAATATATGTTTCATTTTTATCTGGGCACGCACGTGCTTTTTTCGAGCAATCGTGTGAAAACAGATATGTAACGTAGGAGGCTTAGTCATGTCAGAAAAAAACGAAGCTATGCTTCGGAGAAACCAGGCGAATTACGCCGGAAGAAACTTGTTATCCGGTTTTCTTTTCGGTCTCGGGCTCATCGCTTTTATAGATGAAGCCGTTTTTCATCAGCTTCTGAACTGGCATCATTTTTATGATTTATCGACCACGGCTGTCGGGATCGTTTCAGATGGTTTTTTTCACGCATTCAGCTGGTTTGCTACAGTAGCTGCCCTGTTTATGTTTGCTGATCTCCGGCGCCGGCAGAGCTTCTGGCTGCGCCGGTGGATCGGGGGGATGTTAACCGGAGTCGGCTTCTTTCAGCTGTATGACGGGATCGTTCATCATAAGTGGATGGGCATCCATCAAATAAGATACGGGGTAGATATTCTGCCATATGATCTGGTGTGGAACATCAGCGCGTTCGTACTGCTTGTTGCCGGGATAATCGTATGGAGACAAACTTCGCGGATAAAAAAGCAAAGAGCAGCTGTATAAACTGATGATTACTTCACATTATTTTGCAGAAGGCGTGCTTGCAGCCCCTTTTGTCGTTGTCTGTCTCTTGTATCTTGCTGCGGCCTTTCGTGACACTGGATGGCCGGTATACCGCATTGGGCTGTTTGCTGCCGGTACAGCGTCGGCAGTCATTTCGGTGCTTGGGCCGATTCCCCGGATGGCTCATGATTCCTTTGTCATTCATATGACCGGCCATTTGCTGCTTGGTATGCTGGCCCCGCTTTGTATGGTGCTCTCGGCGCCGGTGACGCTTGCTCTCCGAACTCTCCCAGTGCCTTCAGCGAAAAAGCTGTCTAAATTATTGCGGAGCCGCTTTGTGGCGATAGTATCTCATCCGGTGACGGCTTCGGTGTTAAATATTGGCGGCCTATGGCTTTTGTATACGACTGGATTGTACGCTTTGATGCATGAGTCCGTGCTCGTTTATACCACTGTTCATATTCATATTTTCTTAGCGGGATATGTGTTTACAGCTTCTATTATTTATATCGATCCGGCCCCGCACCGGTATTCTTTTCTGTTTCGGTCCGGGGTGCTTGTAACAGCCCTTGCAGGCCACGGTATTTTGTCCAAGTATTTATATACATCTCCGCCGCCCGGAATTGGTCAGGAAGCTGCTCGGGCAGGTTCGATGCTGATGTATTACGGGGGCGATGCGGTGGATATTGCCATTATGGTGATTCTCTGCTGGCACTGGTATAAAGCGGCCCGTCCCAAGCAGCAAGAAGCACGGGCAGCCTGAATAACTATAAGGAGGAACTGCAATGACTAACAATAAACATGTCCCTTTATATCCGAATTCTTTATGGCTTAAGGAAAGCGAAACTACACACATGCCTGCACATAGTGGAGAAGACACGGCTGAAGTGACTATCACAGGAGCCGGGGCAGCCGGTATCACAGCAGCCTACTATTTAGCAAAGGCCGGAACGAAGGTGGTGCTGCTGGAAGCGGGCAGGGTGCTCGAAGGTACAACCGGGAATACAACGGCAAAAATATCCTCCCAGCACGGAATGGTGTACGATGAGCTGATTCAGAATCACGGCCGGGAAAAAACCAGCCAGTACTTTGAAGCTAACGAACAGGCGATCAGCGATATGCGCAAGCGGGTTACTGAGCTTAATATTGACTGTGAATGGGAAGAGCGGGACGCTTTTATTTATACGAAAAGCGAGCAGCAGAAAAAAGTGATGGAGAAGGAAGCGGAGGCGTACCGGTTATTAAATGTAAACGGCGGTGATGCTTCTGACGAACATGATCTTCCGTACGCTGTCGAGCGGGCTCTCGTTATCCGCGATCAGGCTCAGTTTCAGCCAGTGCATTATTACCGGGTCCTTCTTGAAGAGGTAGTCCGCCTTGGCGGGCGTGTGTACGAGAATACACGTGCAGCTGATGTGAATAAAGCCAATGGGAAAGTAGTGGTCAATACAAACAACGACAGCACGGTTACCAGTGACTACCTTTTGGTAACAAGTCATTTCCCTTTTAACGACGGTATGGGAAAATACTACAGTCGTCTGCATGTGGAGCGTTCCTACATCATAGGGGCAAAAGTTCAGACAATGCCAAAGCATATGTATATCAGTGTAGATTCCCCTTCGCGGTCGCTTCGTACAGCAAAGGATGAAAACGGGGAGAAACTGCTTTTAATTGGCGGGGAAGGACACACGTCCGGAAAAAATGAAACGAATACGTTCGAACGGTATGAAGCACTGCGCAGCTTTGGTGAAGAGTACTTCGGTCTGCAGACGGTCCCTTACCGCTGGTCGGCTCAGGATATGATCACTCTGGATAAAATGCCCTATGTGGGCCCAATGACATCCGGGGAAGAACAGATTTTTACTGCCACCGGATTTATGAAGTGGGGCATGAGTAACAGTGAAGCAGCAGGGAAGATGCTCGCCGATTATGTACTCGGTAATGAAAATGTGTATAAGGAGGCTTTTGATCCAACACGTTCCGAGTTGAAAAAGAAAAACATTCAATCCTTTGCTTCCGAAAACATGGACGTAGGAAAAGAAATGATTAAAGGAAAGGCCAACAGAGGGGATAAAGAAAAGAACCTGGAAAATGATGAAGGAGCTTTAATTAATACAGAAGACGGAAAGGCGGGCGCTTACAGGGACGAAACGGGCCGACTGTATGTTGTCGACACCACCTGTACGCATATGGGCTGCGATCTCTCCTGGAACAATGCAGAACGGAGCTGGGACTGTCCGTGCCATGGTTCGAGATTTTCCTACGACGGAGAAGTTATTGAAGGGCCGGCAGTAACGCCGCTGAAGCGTAAAACAGATCTTGAATAACAAAGAAGGCCCGGAGAAAAAATCTCCGGGCCTTCTTACTCGTATTACAGCTTAAATTTATCTACTTCAGCGTTCAACTGGCGGGCAAGATCGTTAAGGTTTTCCGAATTAGCGGAAACTTCCTCCATGGAGCTGCTCGTCTGCTGGACGGAAGCCGCTGTCTGTTCAACGCCGGCAGCAGATTCCTCGGATACTGAAGCTATTTCTTCAATAGAAGCGTTGATTTCCTGACTGCTTGAAGAGATGGCTGCCAGATTTTGAGTAACAGATTGAAGATTTTCTGCCATTTCCTGAATAGCAGTATTAATTGTATTAAAGGTTTCGCCAGTAGTCTGGATCTGGGTGGTGCCGATTTCCACTTCTTTATAGCCTGACTGCAGAGAGGCAGTGACGGAAGACGATTCGTTCTGGATTCCCTCCACGATGCCGGTAATGTCTGTGATAGAAGCAGAGACCTGCTCGGCCAGCTTCCGCACTTCATCAGCGACTACGGCGAAGCCGCGCCCCTGTTCGCCAGCCCGGGCAGCCTCAATGGCTGCATTTAAAGCAAGCAGGTTGGTCTGGTTAGCAATATCATTAATGACAGACACTAATTTTGAAATCTCCTGGGACTGTTTATCAAGTCCTTCCACTTTCACAGCGGCATTTTTCACGATAGCATCGATTTTTTCCATTTGATGAACCGAATTATCCATCAGCTCGCGACCTTCATTTGTAATAGACAAAATATGAGTCGAGGCATTGCGGACGTCTTCGCCCTTCGTATGGGCATCAGAAACATTTTCTGTAAAATCACTCATTAAGGAGGCAATGCTGCTGGCACTTGTGGCCTGGGATTCTGCCCCGGAAGCAAGCTCCTCCATTGTAACTGCCACCTGCTGGGATCCTGCTTTCACCTCGTTTGCAGAATGGGTTAAATTCTGACTCTGACCCGATACGTTCGCGGACATCGTTTTAATTTGTGCAAGCAGCTGGGCCATGTTGTCATTCATCTGGTTGGCAGCGAGTACGAGCTTGCCGGTTTCGTCGCGTGCGGTAGTCTGCATCGGATCCTGGCTCAAATCTCCATCTGCAATGGACTGCATCCGCTGCATAACCGCTTTAATCGGGGCAGAAATCGTGCGCGCCATAAAAAAGGCAATTGCCACTCCGGCAATGATAACCAGCAGGGAAACAATCGTGCCGGTGGTCATCATATTCCTGCCGCTTTCAAGCATTTCCTCACCTGCGGTGGTGATTAATCCTTCTCTCTCTGTGGCTAACTCTTCAAAGCCGGTCATAACCTCGCGGGCTAGCGGTTTGGCTTCTGTGTTTAAAATTTGTTTAGCTTCTTCTTCATTTCCTGCCTCATAGGCTGGAAAAACTTCTGAGGTAATAATCTGCTCCCATTCAATGCTTTGTTCCGTTAGTGCTTCTAATTCAGCGGATTCGAAATTGGCAAGCGTTTCCTCTTCCAGCGCAGCGCTCTCCTCGGTATATTCCATGAAGCTGCTTTTGAATTCCTCGTCGCCGAATAAAACGTACCCACGTGATAAAGCAACACGCTGGGCCATATTAAAAGCAAGCTTTTCGTCAGCGATTAACAGCGGAAGCTGCTCCTCAACGATACCTTCTGTTTCAGCATTCGCTTTACTGTTAGCGTAAAAATTATAGACCCCGAGTGCTGTTACCAGCACCACAAGTGACAAAAAACCGGTTAAGATTTTTGCGCGAAGACTTTTGAAGTTAAACCATTCCTTCATTCCATACACCCCTCTAAATTAATGTAGTAATACTTCCCCCTTGCGAAAAATACAGCTGCTGTTCTTTTGTTTCTGCTTTTTATGAGAATGATGGAATGGAAATATTAAGCAGATAAAAAGAATTAACTCTACAGACATTTATCGATATAAATTAGGCTGAAAAGTATAGGTCATTGTTACTGTAAAAATGAAGAAATTGTGAAGGGATTTTTCGGCGGAATAAGGCTTCCCGTATTTACTCGCTTAAGGGAAGTATATTTTCTTGATTTTGACGTTTGTTTTTATACATTGCCTGATCGGCTTTATGTAGGACGGCGGCGAAATCCTCCTGCTGATTCAGGGATTCGTAAGTTCCAACGCTGACGGTGATCGTAAAAGTGTTTTCCCCATCTGTATAGGGAACCCGGAGCTGCTGGTCTATCCGGCTTTGGGTCAGCTGTGTGCTTTTCCCGCTTTTTGTTCGGATTCTTTCCATAATGACAAACTCATCTCCGCCTAAACGATAAAGATGCTGTTCCGGAAAGCAGGCGCTGGCAATTCTGCTGGCAGTAAATTGAAGCACACGATCACCGGTCACATGGCCGTAAGTATCATTAACGGTTTTAAATTGATCAATGTCGATAAAATAAAGAAGATAAGGAAGTTCTGCATCGGAGGTTTTCTGAAAAAACTGCTGCAGGGCAACACGGTTGGGCAGCTTGGTTAAATCGTCGCGGCCAACCATTTCTTTGGTCGTTTCGAGGTGGGCGATAGTACGGTTCAAATCAGCATTTAAACGACCGATCATTCCGGTACTTTGAAAGGAGGCTCGGGCGCTCAGGTCTCCGTTTCGCACAGAGGTCAATACAGCCTGAAAGTGAAAAATGCATCTGCGTACAAAGCTGAAGAAAAGAAAATAATTCAAAAGCCCGAGTGCCACACCGGCTGTAATCGAAGCGATATAAAACATGTGTAAAAAAGAACCGGGTATGGGAATGACCATCGGAATAAGAACAGCAAAACCGACTCCTATGAAAATACCGAGAAACATATACAAAAAAAACATCACAAACAGATAATTTATTTTCATAAGAAACGCCCTTTCCAGCGGAAAAGTTGATTGCATTATAGAAGTTTAAATTAAGAAGCAGTACTTGCTATATATATCGTCACAATCCTAAAAAGTCTTATACTTAAAGCGGAAATCATTCATACAAACATTTTTCGGAGGCTTATCCTTTCATAAAATCTTTCGAAAATTTGTTTATTTTCTTCCCTAAAAAGGGAATTAGGTAAGAAGAATTTCCTAAAATGGTGAGGAGGTATCATGATGGCTTCAACGAAGGAAATATTAGGACAAGACGCGGATTACTTATTAAATCATGAAAGCAAGACGGTGCCGAAAGAAAACCTTTATGTGCCGGGGCCTGATTTTGTCGACCGGGTATACAAATCGACAGATCGTTCTCCGGTAGTTCTGCGCAACCTGCAGAGCCTGTTTGATCACGGACAGCTTGGCGGAACGGGTTATCTGTCCATTCTGCCGGTAGACCAGGGCATTGAGCATTCGGCAGGGGCTTCATTTGCTCCGAACCCGATGTATTTCGACCCGGAAAACATTGTGAA
This sequence comes from Marinococcus sp. LNHM4E3-1, assembly GCF_056034405.1. NCBI lineage: Bacteria > Bacillati > Bacillota > Bacilli > Caryophanales > Bacillaceae > Marinococcus > Marinococcus sp. LNHM4E3-1. The sequence continues at coordinate 13,742 of NZ_JBQLID010000011.1, forward strand.
GCTTGCGATGGAAAGTAACTGTAATGCGGTAGCTTCAACGATCGGGGCACTTGGCTCGATTGCAAGAGATTATGCGCACAAAATCCCTTTCATTGCCAAAATTAACCACAATGAATTGTTAACGTATCCGGAAACACATGACCAAATCATGTTTGGATCTGTGGAACAGGCCTATAACATGGGGGCCGTAGCGGTTGGAGCGACGATTTATTTTGGTTCTGAGCAGAGTGACCGGCAGATCCAGGAAGTATCGAAGGCCTTCGAACGCGCTCACCAGCTCGGTCTTGGCACCATTCTCTGGGCCTATCTTCGTAACCCTGGCTTTAAAAAAGACGGCACCGATTATCACACCGCCTCCGATCTGACGAGTCAGGCGATCCATTTATCAGCAAGTCTGCAGGCTGATATTGTGAAACAAAAGATGCCGACCAACAACGGCGGCTACACCGCTGTCAGCTACGGCAAAACACATGACAAGGTTTATTCAGAGCTGACAAGTGACCATCCAATTGACCTGACCCGTTATCAGGTAATGAACTCGTTTATGGGACGGGCTGGCTTAATCAATTCCGGCGGCGGTTCTGCAGAATCGGATTTGGAGGATGCCGTAAAAACAGCGGTAATTAACAAGCGTGCCGGCGGCATGGGACTGATTATGGGACGCAAAGCGTTCCAGCGTCCGATGAAGGACGGTATAGAGATTATCCGCTCTGTGCAAAGCGTCTATGCGGATGAGTCGATTACTTTAGCATAAGAAGTAGAAAAAAGGGGAGAGCCTTCCCCTTTTTTTTATCTAATATATTCAGAAAATTTAAACATCGTATGCTGTGTCTCTGGCTACCTTTATAAACAGGAGGATTTTATATGCCGAAAAAACTGTTTGAAGTAGACCTCAATAAAACAATGGACCAGCAGACGACGCCGGGGCATAACCGCTGGCACCCGGATATTCCTGCCGCTTTTTCTGTAGAACCGGGAGAGACATTCCGTATGGAATGCCTGGACTGGACCGACGGGCAGATCAGCAACAATGATGACCCTTCGGATATAAAACATGTGAACCTCGATCGTGTGCACGTACTAAGCGGGCCGGTGCACGTGAATGGAGTGGAGGAGGGGGACCTGCTCGTTGTTGATATTTTGGATATCGGAACTTTTCACTCGCATGAATGGGGATTTAACGGTATTTTCGCCAAAGAAAACGGCGGAAGCTTTTTAGTGGACCATTATCCGGAAGCAGCCAAATCCATTTGGGATTTTGAAGGTATTTATGCGACTTCGAGACATGTTCCGAATGTAAAGTTTGCAGGCATCATTCATCCGGGGCTGATCGGCGTGGCTCCTTCACAGGATATGCTGAATGAATGGAACCGCAGGGAAAAGGAACTGGTGGATACAAATCCTGACCGGGTGCCGCCGCTTGCGAATCTTCCAACGAAGGATTCAGTTGTGCTTGGTGAACTCAAAGGTGAAGAGTTCGAACGGGTTGCCGCCGAAGGAGCAAGAACCGTCCCGCCCCGGGAAAATGGGGGAAACTGTGACATCAAGAACCTTTCGAAAGGATCAAGGGTATACTTTCCGGTGTTTGTAGATGGAGCGAAGCTGTCGGTGGGAGATCTTCATTTCTCGCAGGGAGATGGAGAAATTACGTTCTGCGGTGGCATTGAAATGCCCGGCTGGATTGACCTGAAAGTACACGTGATAAAGAACGGCATGGAAAAACACCGTATTAAGCGCAATCCTGTCTTTAAGCCAGGACCAGTCATGCCGCATTATAATGAATTTCTGGTTTTTGAAGGCGTGTCGGTGAACGAGTTCTCGGGAGCGCAGACCTACCTGGATGCTAACGTCGCTTACAGGAATGCGTGCCTGAATGCGATTGATTTTCTGAAAACACTCGGCTACACAGGCGAGCAGGCCTATATGCTCCTGGGTACTGCGCCGGTACAGGGCACTGTAGCAGGCGTCGTAGATATACCGAATGCCTGCTGCACGCTCGCCCTGCCTAAGGATATATTTTATAAAAATATTTTGCCGGAGCTTGATTAGTATGGCCCAATTCACCTTTGAATGCCGGACGTGCGGTACGTTTGAAAGCTGGATTGTCTCCAAAGGAGCCCGGGTCAGTGAAGCCCCGTGCCCTATGTGCGGGGCAGTGGCCGGAAGAGTCTTTCAGCCGGTGAACCTGTCAAAGATGGATACGAAAGTAAAATCGAGGATTGAAAACGGAATGCAGCCGAAAACAGTACAGCAAAAGGATTTGTCCGCAAAACAAAGGACCATACAGCGGACACCGCGCCCTTGGCAGGCAGGACATTAAAGAAGGAGACCCGGAACAAACGGGTCTCCTTTAACTATTTTTGAGTTACTGTTAATTTGAATTTTTGTCTTTTCCAGCTATGCCAATAATCGCTATGGTGGCCAGCATGACACCATAAACAATTGAAGAAGAAAGAAGAGGTTTTTTAGTGATTTTTAAAAATAAACGGTTGGGCTTGTCAGCTGAGTCCCTGGATTCCCGTTTATACATATCTCAGCCTCCTTTAGGATGTTTAAATAGTCTTACCCCGGAAAGGTTCGGTTTAATCACAAACAGAAGAAAGTTGGAAAACAGTTGTTGAAAACTGTGTCTTTTAAATGTCTTTCTTCGTGTAATCAATACTGTAATGATGAAAAAACAGTTGATTGTCGTTTTGGTACTTTGCCTGAAGTACCTTCTGAAGAGACTCGGGGAGAAAATATTTTTGGTGGTGAAGCATAAAGCTTGCCCGGCTCTGCAACAGCCTTCGGGATAGAGGCTTTCCTCTTTTTGTTGGAACAGGGGCTTCGGGATTAAACGGAGTTTTTAAAAAATAGTTCATCTTTCTGGCAGCCTTCACCTGCATGGTGCCGTAGCTCCGGTTTACTTTTGTATTGCTGTAGGAGGGTATTTTTTCAATCCCCATATACTGCAAAAGTCCTTTAATTTCCTGCATTTCATTTTGCCGGAACCGCTCGTACTGCATGAGATAATAGTTGTTTTTGCCAAACAATTGCGTGACACGCTCCATGTAGCTGAAATAATAGTAGCCGTCGAGTACTCCCAGCTGCTCCCACTCCTCAAACACGACGGCGGCCTGCTTGTAGCCGCCCTGGTGAATATACTGCACGTAAAGGGAAGTGAGGAGATCAAGCTGCCGCCGTACTCCAACAATAATATGCACGTCATAGCTTTTTTCAGGAAAAATCCGGCGGAGATCCTCTAAAATGGCGTAGTTGTCTTTGACCTTTTTTTTCGTGGACAATGGGTTGCCGGAGAGACCCTCGTACGAAATGAGGAGCGGTTTTCCCGTCTCCATCATTGACTCAAATTCGTTACGTAAATCACTGGTAGCTTTATCCGATAATTTTTTATGGCGTATTTTGTACAAATCCGGCTGTATATGCCCCCGGGAAAGATATGTAATTTGGTGCGTCAATTTAGGATAAATGCTTTTCTGCAGAAAAGTAGTAGCTGTTTTGTGATAACCTACATGAATGTAAATGGTCTTGCGCATCGCCCTGCCTCCTACGGTATGAATGCATCCATCATACCGAAATCCATAGGAGCAATCAAAGTAAAAGGACCAGTGAGTTTGGTCGCATATGCATTCACGGAGAAGGGTAAATTCTTCTTGAATTGCCCGGGAATCCCGAAAAAAGCTTTTAATTCCCCCCCGATAAAGGTATAGAATTCGTATACATTGAAATTAGGACTACAGTACATGGCAAAAGGTCCCTGGTTCCTATTGAAAGCTTATTTTTCACAGCTGATAGACAGCCACAGGGCCAAGAACGAAGCATAGGGGGCCAGTATTATGGGGGATCAGCGTACAGAGATAATGGAAGAAATACAGGCGATGTATACTTCCTTATATAATGTTACATTGCTAGTCGTTGACAGCCTGGGGAACGAATCTGCTTTTACCGACGGGGAAAATGAACTGTTCGCAGCACTCGATGCTGCCCCGGGGGCAGGGCTCAGAGATAAAATAAATCATATGTTTAAAGGAAAGTTAAACGCACGAGAGCCTTTTTTCTACGATCTTTTTCCGGGGATTCATATAGCAGTAGTTCCGCTGCAAAAAAATGAAAGTCCAAATCATTTTTTACTGGCAGGACTGCTGGTTGAAGAAGGGGCACAAAAAACAGTGGAAACAAGTCTTGAATCGGCGTATGGAAAAAAAGGCGGCTGGAAAGAAATTATCAAGCACACACCGTCTTTTTATATCGAGGAAAGAGAAAAATGGCTTAACCGTTTCCAGAAGGCGGCAAATGTTCTGGCGCTTTGCTTTGACGGGCAGTCTTCATCCGAAAATCATACCCGGTTAATGCACCGGGCCCTTCAGCGGCATTCTACGGAAGAATTACTGGAACTGCTCATCGATGGTCTTGAAGAAGCAGAGGTACTGGGGATAGCTGAAGAGGGGGAGGAGGGTGTATACGAAACGACGCGCGTGACGGGAAAGCATAGGGAGGCGTTAGAGAGTCTCTCATTCCACCCCGGGGAAGGGCCGCTTGGCAAAGTGCTGCTGTCAGAGGAGCCTTTGTTTCTGGAAAATTTAAAAGACCGCCCCCAAAGTTATTTTTGGCAGCGCTACGGACTTTCGCCTCTCTTGTTTTTTGCGCTGCCGATCCAGAAAACTAACGGAGCCTCCGCCGTCATCTTTGGAGGGAGCTTTTCCCGCAGGTTTTTATCCGGAAAGGGAAAAGAATTTTTGCTCACCATGATTTCGGTAATAGAAGCTAAAGTGAAAACAGACTGGCTTGCAGAGGAAAATAATCGTCAAATTCAACAGCTGGGGTCCCTGGTCGAAATAGGCAGACTGATGGCGGCCGGCCCGGATATAAAAAAAGTCAGCTATATACTTATAGATGCCAGCCTGAGCATGAGTCAGGGAACCTTCGCTATGCTGCTGTTGAAAAAGAAAGAGCGCGGAAAATACCGGATGATTTCAAGAGGATATTCAAGGCAGGAGCTGGAGCTTTATGCAGAAAGCACAGCGGCAGAATACTTTTCTGGACTGGATACAGAGCGTGAAAAAGTGAAGCAGGCAAAAACGCCGTGGAAGGAGCCGGTACTCGAATGCCCTTTAGTTTTTCAGGGGGAAATACTTGGAGTACTATGCGTAGGTACATTGGAAGTGAGAACCCGGCAGGTGGAGGAATTTCTGGAAGCTCTCTCTGTAATCGGCGGTGTGTCCATGAAGCTCGCCGGAGAGGAGTCGGGCCTTAGCATGCACAAGCAGCTCAATGCCATGCATCTGGCGGTAAAACAATTTGATCCGGAAGCCTTTGCACTGTCAAGCCGCGCAGCGGAAATTGCTGAGCAGTATACTGCTCATGGAAATTTTTCTGCTTCCTTTGTATCGTCCATCACAGGGGCATGCAGGCTGGCTGCTTATTCCCCGGCGATCATCCAGGAATTAATGCCGGACAGCCAGGTCGGAGAAGTGTTGGAAGAAGGACGTACTCTCAAGGAAGGTGTTAACAGATCGCGTTTAAGCACAGGCGCACAGGCTGAAGTATTTGCCATGGCCATGGTATATGCAGAAGGCGGGGACCAAAGGGAAATAAAAGCAATGACAAACATCTCGGAAGAATGGAAGGACAGCTTTCTGAATTTCTTGGAGCAAACGTTTATCAATGACCAGGAGCTGTTTTTTCAGAATTCGGCAGAGGTGAAAGAAGAACCGGCGATTCCGGCAGTACCAAACAAACCGTCCCTCTCCTCCCGGGAGCAGGAAGTGCTGGAGCTGATTATAAAAGGAGATAATAACCGTGAGATCGCTGAAAAGCTGTTTATTAGTGATCACACGGTAAAAAATCACGTTACGAAAATTTTCAAAAAGCTGGACGTGCCGGACCGGGCCCGGGCTATTTCGAAAGCGTATCAGGTAAAGTACGAGGGATTTTAAAATGAGTAAAAATAGGAGCATAAGTAGGAGTTATAACCTATTAAATATACCTTATAACAGGAACGTAAGGGGATATTTTACAATAAATTTACGAGGTATAATCAATTCATAAGCCAAAAGGCTTGATTCTAAAGAAGTGAGCGTGTTTAACAGGAGGTGCCAGGCATTTGAAGTTGGTAGTTCTTCAATCCAGACAGGTGATAGCGGAAAATGTGACAGGGGCATACAATTTTTATCAGCGATTCAGGGGATTAATGTTCAAAAAGCATTTCCCGGCTAGTTCCGGCCTTCATATTTCTCCTTGTCCATCGATTCACACCTTTTGGATGAAGTTCCCTGTAGATGTGCTCTATCTCAGCCGGGAGATGGAAGTGCTTGAGGTGGACGAAGAGCTGCGCCCAGGGAAAATCGGAAAAAAGGTAAAAGGTACTGCCTCGGTCATCGAGCTTCCTGCGGGAAGCATTCAGGCAGCAGATCTTGCACCCGGCGACGTTCTTGCTCTTGAAGAAGCTTCCAGCCGGCAGATCAGTTGACTCGGTCCTCCCAGACAAGCAATTACTTACAATAAAAGGAGAGTGTTCAGAATGGTCGAAATTTTTAGAAATTTAGTAGTGGAAGAAGAAGGACAGGGCATGACAGAGTACGGTTTAATTCTCGGGTTGATTGCTGTAGGTGTTATTGCAGCATTGGTTACTTTAGGAGAACAAATTGGTGGGTTCTTTACGGATCTTACAGAAAAGATTCCAGGTGGAGGAGAATAACATCAGGCCCTCTAAAAGAGGGTCTTTTTCTTAACTAAGTCAAAACTGAAAGGAAGGGATGAAGCTTGGGACTTATCGATTGGATTTTGATTACCGTATTACTTATATGTGCGATTACAGATATAAAGGAACGAAAAATCTATAATAAAGTGCTGTTTCCATCCATGCTGCTCGCATTCGTTTTCCACGGCGCAGTGTCTGGATGGGAAGGGCTGTTTCATTCCTTCCTTGGATTTTTGATTGGGTTTGCCCTTTTGTTTATTCCATACGCCATGGGCGGCATGGGAGCGGGTGACGTGAAGCTGCTGGCACTAGTGGGAGCACTGAAGGGCGGCACATTCGTGCTGCAGTCCTTTATATTTATTGCGCTTCTCGGGGCCTTGATGGGACTAATCGTCCTGCTTCGCCACAAAAATATTTTGAAATCATTTTTTTACAGGCTGGCTCATATAAAAAACGGAACGAAGATCCCGGGCGGCGGATTGTCGAAACAATCACTTTCAAAAACGTATCCGTACGGGGTAGCTATAGCTTTGGGAGCCGCTGTGAATTTATTTACAGAAGGGATGCTGTTTTAAATGTGGAGGCAGGAAGACGGACAGTCGCTCGTTGAATTTGCGCTCGTTCTTCCGCTTATTATCGCGCTGCTTATTGGAATGATTGATTTCGGGCGGGTGCTCTATACGCACCAGGAGCTCGAACTCATTACCCAGGAAGCAGTGCGGATCGGCAGCTTCGGAGAAAGCGATGAAGCAATTAACAGTTATGTAACGGAGAATTTTGACAGCGGAAATCCGGCAGATCTTACCGTTACAGTAACGCCGGGAGATCGAAGCTCCGGGGAATATATGACGGTAGAGACGGCGTATCCGGCGTCCATTTTTAATTTGCTCGGTGATTATTCCATTCCCTATACGATCGAAACGAATTCAACAATAAGGGTGGAGTGACCTTTATGAAGACATGGATAAAAAATGAAAAGGGTAATGCGTTAATTCTTATGGCGATTGGCCTCGGTATAGCAACAGCGATGTGCGGGGTAGTCATTGATGGCGGACACTTATACAAAACGCAGAGCAGCCTGCAGAAAACAGTAAACGCAGCCGCTTTGTCCGGTGCCCAGGAACTGATGAATTCTGAAGAAGAAGTGTCCAATGTAGTGGATGATGTGCTGGGAGCACACGGGGAGTCGGAAAGCTTATTTAATACAGACATTACGGAAGAACAGTCGGTGCGGGTTGAGCTGGAGCGTCCGACCGAGGTGTTTTTTTCTTCTTTATTTGGAGTGGAAACAGTAGATATTAACGCAACGGCCAATGTAGAGGTAGCTGCGATTGGGGAGGCGGCAGGGGCTGCCCCATTTGGCATCAACGAAGAAACGGAACTGGTTTTTAATGAAACGTATGATCTAAAGGTCGATTCCGGCGATTCCACAGGTGGGAATTTCGGAATTCTGGCGCTGGAAGGTCCGGGTGCTAAAACGTATGAGGAAACATTAAAGAATGGCTATGATGAACCTCTGCGTGTCGGAGAAGTGGTTAACACTCAGACAGGAAATATTTCCGGTCCTACAGAGCGTGGAGTCAATCACCGCATCGATAATTGCCCAAGTGGCGACATTTATGACCGTGACTGTGACAGAGTCATGCTTATCCCGGTATATACCCCGATTGGAAATGATGATAATTTCAGAGAAGTGGAAATACGAGGATTTGCCTATTTTTACCTGGAGGAGCGAATGAGTAAGAATGACGATTCGGTCCGGGGAAGATTTATTCAACGGGTGGGCAAGGGTACTATAGTAGAAGGTAGTGCCAGCCGGGGGGCATATACAACCAGACTGACTCAGTAGGGACGGGATAACATGAGGCCAAAAAGATTGCTGCTTTTCGCTTTAATAGCCGGCGTGATAACGACGGTGATTTTCTACATATTTATTACAAGAGACGCACCGGAAGAAGCAGAAGAAACAGACGTAAAGATGGTCGAAGTAGTAGCTGTCACAGAAGCGATTGACGAAGGAACGAGAATAACAGGGGACATGGTGGAAGCAGTGGAAATAGCGGAAGAGCAGATGCATCCGAATGCAGTCCGTGAGCCCGGAGATGTAACCGGCACCTACGCGAAATCGGATCTTGCGGATGAGGAAGTTATTCTCGAAAACCATTTTCAGAGCGCTGACGACAGTGATGCCCCGCTGGCCCAGCAGGTGGAAGAGGGAAGACGGGGAGTCTCGGTCAACGTGGATTATGAAGAATCCGTGTCTTATCTGCTGGAGCCGGACGACTATGTCGATGTTCTTTCCACCAGAATGAATGAAGATGCAGAAATGCAGACAGAGGTGCTGGTTGAAAGGGTCCGGGTTCTTGCAGTAGGCGAGCGCTTCCAGGAAACGTCAACCGCTGCGCCTGATGAAGAAGGAGAAGGAACGGAAGAAGAAACGACAGAATACCAGGCGGTGACGCTTGAGCTGACGCAGGAGGGCTCAGCACAAATCATCAACGCCAACCAGGATGAGGGGGATCTCCATCTATCTATATACAGTCAGGCTACGGAGGGGGATGGACCGGGAGAATCGGCTGATAACGCCGTGGAGGTCACCGCCCCTTCAGTAGAAAATTCAGATGAAAACGACGCCACTGACAGTAATCAGGAAGCCGGGGAAACACCGGTACCTGAAGAAAATGATGACGGTTCTTCCGGAGAAGAAAATAATGAAACAGGCGGGGAAACAATACCACAGGATGAAACACCGACAGAAACGGAAGAAAACAACTCTTCTGCAGATATTCAACAGGCAATAGAACTTTCACCGTACACGTATCGCGCCAATATCCGGGAATTCCCTAGCCTCGAAGCTCCTGTACTGGAAATCGTAGATAGCGGAACCCGTCTGGAATACACCAATCAGTTTGAACAGGACGAGGAAAACAGAACGTGGGTTTTTGTAGAATACGGGGAAGACGGCTCCGGGTGGATCAGCAACCGGATTACCCAGTTTGAGGAAAGCGGGGAGTAGAGCGTGGCACAAACAACTGATACCAGACCAATGCAGGGGAGAATGGCTGTTGTATGCAGTGCTTCCGGCGGCACAGGACGGACTATGCTGACGGCGAACCTCGCTGTTTATCTCGCTTCCCAGCACCAGAAAGTGACGGCTGTGGACGGGGATCTGCAGTTTGGGGATCTTGCGCTGGCACTGGATATCGATCCTTATTCCACCATTTTGGATGCAGCGAAGCCTGTACAAAAGGACCGTCTGCAGAATTTTTGTATCAAGCATGAAAAAGGATTCCACGTAATGGCAGCGCCGGCCCGACCGGAGTACGCCGATCTTATAGACGAGGCGCAGCTTTCTGCAGTAGGGGCTTCATTGAAAAACGACAATGATCTGGTAATAGTGGATGCGGCAGCCGGGCTGAATGACCGCAGCCTTTCTTTTATTGAACAGGCGGATGATATTTTCATCGTCACCACCAACGGTATGGCTTCATTAAAAAATACAAGCCTGATGATCGAAACCCTTAAAGCTCTGGGAATGAAGGATAAATGCAGCGTGGTGGTCAACCGGGCCACCGTCAAAGGAAAAATGGCCGGGCAGGACTTTTCAGGTCTTTTTGCAGTAAAGGAAATCTTTTATCTCCCGGAGGACAGCAGCCGGGTGGTAACAGCAATGGACACCGGGGTGCCATTTGTAATTGACTATCCGAAAGCGGAAATTGTGAAAAGGATAAAGCATATAGGGCACACGCTTCTGCCCGTTCCAGAGGCAAAAGCTTCCTCTTCCAGCAGCCTCATCCATCGGCTGCTGCGTAAAACTAAATCGACACCGGGAGATGATCAATAATGGGGCTGATGAATCGCCTGGAAGCAAAAAATAAGCCCGAATCAACGGTCGTGCCACCCCAGGGAGAAAAGCGGAAAACCTCTGCGGAAGTGCCGCAGGAAAAACCGGAGCAGAAAGAAACGGTTAAGAAAAAGCCGGCAAAACCAGTCAGCCCCCCGGGCCATGCAGAAGTGAAAAGCCTGGTGTTTAAATACATCTTAAAGGAACGGAAAAATGACGATGTGGAAGACATCGTCCCGGAGCTTGAAGACATTATTTCGGAAGTGATTGAAGAAAACGAACAGCTTCCGCCAATCCGCGAACGGGGAGCCCTGATCGAAGATATTAAAAATGATTTAACAGGCTACGGGCCGATTAACCCGCTGCTGTTGGACGAAGACGTGTCAGAGGTTATGGTGAACGGCCCGGATAAAGTATATGTGGAACGGAACGGAAAGCTGACGCTCACAGATGTTGTATTTCGGGACAACGAACATGTGATGCAGGTGCTTGAAAAGATTGTGGCGCCTCTGGGACGGCGGGTGGATGAAAGCAGCCCGATGGTGGATGCACGCCTGCAGGACGGCTCCCGGGTGAATGCTATCATTCCCCCTCTTGCACTTGGGGGGCCTACTATAACGATAAGAAAATTTTCCAAGGACCCTTTTACGATCCATGACCTTGTGAACTTTGGTACGCTTACCAGCGAAATGGCAGATTTTATTGAAGCCTGTGTGCAGGCCAAGCTGAATATATTTGTCAGTGGGGGTACAGGATCCGGGAAAACAACAACGCTGAACGTGCTGTCCTCCTTTATCTCCAATGAAGATCGCATTGTAACGATTGAGGATGCCGCTGAGTTGCAGCTAGGTCAGGAACACGTCGTTTCACTGGAAACGCGGCCGCCAAATATTGAAGGCAAAGGAGCCATATCCATCAGGGACCTGGTGAGAAATTCGTTGAGGATGCGTCCGGACCGAATTGTGATTGGGGAAGTCCGGAGCGGGGAGGCGCTCGATATGCTTCAGGCGATGAATACGGGGCACGACGGCTCTCTTGCCACAGGTCACGCGAACAGCCCGCGGGATATGCTTTCCCGGCTTGAAACAATGGTGCTGATGGCTGGAATGGATCTGCCGATAAGGGCGATACGTGAACAGATCGCAGGGGCTCTTGATGTTATCATTCAGCAGTCCCGTCTGCGGGACGGCACGCGCCGGATCACCAGCATTACAGAAGTTCAGGCAATGGAAGGTGATATTATCGTCCTGCAGGAAATATTTACGTTTCAGCAGGAAAGCGTTGATGACAACGGAAAAATCATCGGAAAACTTGTTCCGACCGGCGTCCGCCCGCATTTTTACGAGCGAATGGAGCATGACGGTATTTATTTGCCGCCTTCGCTTTTTACAGAACGGGTGGTGGATTAAAGTGCTTTTACCCCTTTTATTCATTTTTATGTTTCTCACCTGCTTTCTTCTGGTCGCTGCAGGAAGTATTGCCGTTACTTCCAGTACTTCGGAAGAAGTGGGTGGAGAGGCCGCAGTGCCGAAAAAGCCGCTATCTTTTAAGGGCTACCTTCGTGAAGCAAATGAAAAGCTCAAGCTGCTTTTGATCCGTAAAAAAAAGCCGACAAGAAAAAAAGAGCTTCTGGAGCAGCAGCTGAGTGCGGGAGGGATCCCGGTAAAAGCTGAAGAATTCCGGGTGTTTCGCTGGTTTGCGGTAGTCATCAGTGGAGGGATATTTTATCTGCTCACAAATCTTATTGGGGCTTTGGCTATCGGAGGGGTGACCGGCTATGCTATTCCGTCGGTATGGCTGAAGAAAAAACAATCGAAGCGTCTGCAAAAATTTAATCAGATGCTTCCCGACATGCTGACGACAATCATTGGCTCTCTTCGTGCAGGTCATAGCTTCCAGCAGTCTCTCAAGATGGTGTCGGAGGAATCGGACCCGCCGATTAAAGAAGAAGTTCATTTAGTTCTGAAGGAAATCCAATACGGCAACACTATGGAAGAGGCGTTGAACAACTGGAAACAGCGTATGCCGAGCGGGGATCTGGAGCTTCTTGTCGAAGCGCTGCTGATCCAGCGTCAGGTGGGGGGCAACCTTGCCTACCTGCTGGATAAAATTGTAGAGACGACGCGGGAAAGGGAAAAAATAGCCAACCAGGTAAAGACGCTCACGGCTCAGGGGCGGCTTTCCGGGATTATTATCAGCCTTCTGCCGGTGGGGATTGGAGCCGTCATTTATGTGATAAATCCCGAGTATATAATGACTTTATTTATCGAACCAATCGGCAGAATTATGCTTGGCATAGCTGCAGTTGGCGGAGTCATAGGCTTTATCCTGGTCCGGAAAATTACAACGATTGAGGTGTAGAAATGGTCATCCTATATGCTGCTTTTTTTTCCTTTGTAACTCTCTCTGTCTACACCCTGCTCAGCTACCGCTTTGACAAAGCATACGTGATCGAGCGCCGGATTCAGACGTACTTTTATCCTGACCGGCAAGAAGAGCCAGAAGAAAATTCAACGTTTTACGAGCGCGTCGTGCAGCCTGGGTGGAAAAAGTTAAAAAAGCTTTATCAGCGCAGGATGAACCGTGGTAAAGTCACAGAGCTTGAACACCGGCTGCTGCAGGCAGGACGTCCCTTTGGATGGAACCCTGTAGATTTTAATATCTTCCGTGGAATTCTGATGGTTACTCTGCCTCTCGCGGCCGCTGTTTTTTTGTGGCTGGCCGCGGCACCAATGCTTCCAGCAGTCCTTATGACTGTGTTCGCTTTGGCCTTCGCCTGGTTCGTGCCGGGATATTATTTAAAAATGAAAGCCTCCAATCGAAACAAACAAGCTTTGAAAGAACTCCCCGATGTACTGGACCTCCTCACCATTTGTTTGGAATCAGGGCTCGGGTTTGACGCCGCCCTAAATAATGTAACCGCCAGGAAAAGCGGGGTTCTGATTGATGAATTTAAAGTCTGCCTGGAAGAGCTCCGGCTCGGCCGGACGAGAAAAGACGCGCTGAACGGTATGAAGGAAAGGCTCACAGTCGATGAACTGAACGCTTTTATATATAATATCATTCAGGCGGAAAAGCTTGGTATTGGAATGGTAAATGTATTAAAGGTTCAGTCGGAGGATGTGCGGGAAGGCCGGCGTCAGCGCGCGGAGGAAGCAGCGATGAAGGCGCCGATCAAGATGATGTTCCCTCTTGTCCTGTTTATATTTCCCACGTTATTTATCGTGCTTCTCGGTCCGGCTATTTTGCAGTTTATGGATGCATTTTAAAAAGAGTCTCTTCCTTAAGCGGAAAGACTCTTTTTTTGTGTTTAAAAATAAACGATATATACGACTGCAGCTAATATAATGCGGTACAAAGCAAATGGAATCAGGCGGATCCTGTTGATAAGCTTCAGGAAAAATGTGATCGACACCAAAGCGAATAAAAAGGCACTGACAAAGCCGACAGCAAAAAATGGCATCATGCCGGCGGTGAAATATTCCCATTTACTCGCAAGAGAAACGGCGCTTGCTCCGAGCATAATTGGCACAGCCATAATAAATGTAAAGTCAGCTGCTGCCCGGTGGCTTAGCCCGAGGAGAACACCGCCGGAAATCGTAGACCCCGAACGGGAAAAGCCGGGCCAAAGCGACAAACACTGAATGAAGCCGATCAGAAGGGCCTTTTTATATGTAATAAGGTCTACGCTTTGAATAACCTGTTTTGGCTGGAACAAATCAGCAGCAATCATGAGAAAGGCGCCGATTACCAGACCTATCAGAACAGTGCGCGCGGAAAAAAGGTGCTCATCAATAAAGTCTTCAAACAAAAGACCGAGAATGCCTGCAGGCAGCAGACCGACAATGATATGACTTAAACGAAGTTTTCTGTGTGAGGCCTCTGTTTTTTTGGAAAATCCAAGCAGGTCCCGGAAACGCTGGCGAAACATAACGATAACTGCCAGAATCGATCCCAGCTGGATAACCACTTTAAAGGTATTGGCCACCTCGGTACCTAAAAACTCGTGGGACCGGAGCCAAATGTCGTCGACAATGATCATATGACCAGTCGAAGACACAGGGGCAAACTCGGTAAGCCCTTCAACGATACCTAACAGCAGCGCCACAAACAGTTCCCACATACTCATATTCTGATTTACCTTCCACTTTCTTTGCTTCTTTTTCTGTTCCTGCAGAAAAAGTTTTCGATTTTTACAGCTACTTTCAGATTATCACGTTTTTTGGGAAAAGCTACTAAAAGTTTACGTGCTTAAAGTACTGATGCATCAGTATTATACAAGCAAAAACCCGGAGAGTAATTCTCCGGGTTCAAGTGTATTAGTCTTCCTCTTCTTCCTCTTCCTTTACGACGCGTACGCGTTTGATCTGATTGTTATCCATTGTCAGCACTTCAAAATGAAGATTTTCATACTGGAGAGTTTCTCCCTCTTCAGGAATATGATCAAATTCCCGGTAAAGCAGTCCGGCAATGATATCCTCTTCTTCTTCCACTCTGGTATTAAAAATTTCGTTGAAGCGGCTGATGGCGAGCTTCCCATCACAGATAATAACCTCGTCGGTCAGCTCCTCAATAAGCTGCTCAGAGCGGGTATCGTGCTCGTCTTCAATCTCCTGGCCGATCATCGCTTCGATAATATCCTCCTGGGTGACCATACCCATCGTACCGCCGTATTCATCGAGCACGACGGCAAGGTGCTTCTGCTCATTCAGCATTCGTTTGAACACGTTGTCGACAGAATTGGTCTCTACTACATACAAAGGGTTGTTATCAATAAAATCATTAAGGGTTTTGTCGCTTTGTTCGGCCCAGATAAGCAGCAGCTTAGCATGAAAAACACCGACGATATGATCCATATTATCGTTATACACCGGGTACCGAGTGTGATTGTGATTGATGGTAATGTCCCGCACTTCCTGAAAATCGCTTTCGATTGGGATGCCGGTAATCTCCATACGCGGAACCTTCAATACGTCACGTATATCCTTACGGTAAAAATCAATTACACGCTTAATCCGGTTCTGTTCCTGCTTTTCAAATGTCCCTTCCGAAGAGGCTACGTCGACCATGGTTTTGATCTCTTCACGAGAATATGTCTGTGAAGGCCCTTCGCCCCGGGTAATCAGTTTGATTACCCCGCGTGTGAAAGAATTCAGTAAAAATGTGAGCGGCTTAAAAATGAATACGAGCACCGCAATCACCGGGGCTACTATGTAGGCCACCTTATCGGCAAAGGTAGCAGCAATAGATTTAGGCAGAACTTCTGCGAAAATGATAAGCACAAATGTCAAAATAGCAGTAGCGATACCGACAGAAAAATTGTAATTCAGGGCAAGCACGGTAACGAGGGTAGGAAGCATAATATTGGAAATGTTGTTTCCGATCAGGATGGCTGTGATTAACTCATCCGGTTTTCTCGTCAGCCTTAATAAATTTTTCGCCCGTTTATCGTTTTCGTCGGCGCGGGACTGCATTCGCGCCCGGTTTGCTGCTGTTAAAGCTGTTTCACTTCCGGATAAAAAGAAGGAAACGAATAAAAATAATATAATAACCGCTATCATAAGTACCCTCCACTGGCGTCTTCTTCATATTTTATTTCCTGGCTGCAGTAAATTAAACGTTTCAAACAACTATCCAACATTAAAAATAACATAAAAGCGTCCGGTAAGATTTAAATATGCAAAAAGATTTTCTGCTCAATTTTGCTTTTAATAAAAATAAAAAAGAATAGAAGAAGGACAATAAAAAAATGTTGACTTTCATTTGTGTAAGCCTTTACAATTAAAAATACAAATAAAAACAACATAAACAAACAAAAAGGCGATGATTAAATGAATGATTTTTTGTTTGTTGTAAGGAGGTCAGCTGAAAAGTCTGTAATTTTTAAGGAGGAAACGGAATGAAAAAAGTGGAAAGAGGCAGTCTGGCTGCTACCCTTTCGGTGTCCATGTCGAATTACCTCGAAGCAGGATCAATTGTAGCCGGGGCTGCCGGGCTCACTCTCTGGGTTCAGTATCTGGGCCTTACAGATGCCACTGTGGGACTGCTCGGAGCGCTCAGTGCCAACGGGTTCGGTGCTGCGCTTGGGGCGCTTGTCAGCGGCTTTTTAGTCGATAGATATGGGAGAAAGTTTATTTATAAGTATAATCTGCTGGTTTACATGCTCGGTATTCTACTAATTGTTTTCTCTTTTTCCTTTCCGATGCTTCTTATCGGTTACGTGATTACCGGTATTTCCGTTGGTGCGGGAATTCCGCCTTCCTGGACGTACATTGCTGAGGAAGCGCCGGAAAAAGAACGGGCAGCACGTGTCGGCTGGGGACAGTTTGCCTGGTCAATGGGCCCTGCGGTCGTCTTTATATTGTCCGTAATCCTGGCCCCATTAGGACTGCTTGGAAGCCGGATTATTTTCTTTCAGCTTTTTGTAATCGCTTTTATCACCTGGCTCTTTCAGCGGAAAATTGAAGAGTCCGCGATTTGGGAAAAACAAAAGAAAGAAGATCGTGCAAAAAATAAAGGCGGGATCTTCAGCAAAGAAAACATGAAAGAGCTGTTTACGAATCGTGCCAACCTGCATGCGATCACGCTGCTTGTCGGTGTGTATACATTTTGGAATATGGTTGCCGGCGTAATGGGTTATTTTATGCCGTATATTTACGAAACGGTAGGAGGGCTTTCGGGAGCCCAGGCTAATCTCCTGCAGGCTTTTCTCTGGGGACTGACCGTATTATCCACCTATTTTGTATTCATTAAACTAGGCGACAGAGTAAACCGTAAGCTTATCTTTGGAGTAAGTGCCGTGATGGGTATTGTAGCCTGGACAGTACTTTCATTCGGTGGCATGGGTACTTTAGAATTGCTCGTTTTCGTTATTCTCTGGGGACTTGCAGCAGGCTTTGGTGCACAGGCATTTTACGGTCTGTGGTCAGCCGAGCTGTTTCATACAAAATACCGTGCAGCGGCCCAGGGACTTCTCTTCTGTACTGCCCGGGTATTTGTCGGTTTGATTTCGCTCGCGATCCCAACGTTGATTACGGTGTTTGGTTTTCAGACAGCCGGGGCGATTATGATCGGATTTTTGGTAGTGCACATGGTGGTGGGATTAACCCTTGCACCGGAAACACGCAACAAATCGCTTGAGGAAATACAGCTCGAACGATACGGGACAACCGAAGAAGCAGAAATAAAAGAAGACCTGGTTAAATAAGCAAGTGTTACTGAAGGAAGGGGAATTTATTTTTTCCTTCCTTCTATTGTTAGCGGCAGGAATCTCCCGAAATAAAACGGCTGAAGAAAGGACCATGAATATGAAGCGTTTGGCGTTCATTATGTACGTGTATCCGGAAAAAGTAGAGGAATATATTAAAAAGCACGATCAGCTCTGGCCGGAAATGAAAGAGGCGTTAAAGGGGCACGGGGCATCCAACTATTCGATTTTCCTTGAAAAAGAAACGAGCAGGCTGTTTGCTTATCTTGAAATAGAGAGTGAAGAACGATGGCAGCAGATGGCATCGACCTCCATCAATCAAAAGTGGTGGGAAGCAATGGCGCCGTTAATGGAAACAAACGAAGATAACAGCCCAATTACCACTCCGCTTGAAGAAGTATTTCATCTCGATTGAAAAATCACAGACTTCTCTCCGCCGAAAAAAACCTATCAGCGGAGTTTTTTTGTTCAAAATCCCGAAAAACGGGAATAGAAAAGTATAAAGATGATAGCCTTCAAACCCACATATAAGACATGAGGGGGAATGCGGATGAATAGCCGCTTTTGTGAATGGAAGATCATAAAGTAAATGGTGCAGAAAACCCTGGTTCAGTCGTGTGATAAAACTCAGCTGTAAAAAGGGGGAGTACCAATGAACCGCCGATTGATTGATGAAGAGTATGAACGTGAAATAGACCGCATGGTGAACGAAGGCGGCTATATTCCTGTGGAAATGGATTTTATAAAAAAACGGGCTAAAGTTAACAGGGAAAAAAATGAAAGCACTCAGGAGAAGCAGAAAAAAGAAGCTGATGATTCTAAAGAAAAAGCATAAATATAGTAGTGGGAAGAACAGCTGCCGCCGGTGGCTGTTCTTTTTGTCGATAAAAATATACAATTATTGCTTGAAAGAAACATTGAAGGCCGCCGAATTTGTTAAACCATTCAAGTACATACATATACCAGTAAGCCTAATGTATCAATGTACGAAGTTGGTTTGTGGAATGTAAATCACAATATTGTACAGCAAATGTTCAAAAGACTGTGATGAAAACGTATACATTTTGATTGCGACGGCTGATAGAATAAAAATTAACCAAAGGGGGGAAGGAAATGCCGCTAAGTGAACGGGATAATGAAATATTAAATGAACTAATTCGAAATCCGTCGGTCACTAGCATGGCGCTTGAAGAAAAGCATCAACTGACAAGAAGACAGCTGGGATACAGCATTAATAAAGTAAACGACTGGCTTTTAAGCAAGGACCTTCCGGTTATTGAAAGAACGCGCCAGGGGCATTTCATTATTGACCAGTCCGTTTACACAAACTTCGGTATGGATGAAGAAATTATTGCAGCTGAAAAGCCAATACTCACTGGGAAGCAGCGTACTTATTATCTCATTATGATGCTTGTCAGCAGCGAAGAGCCGCTTTCATTAAATCATTTCACAAGTGAGCTGCAGCTGAGTAAAAATACCGTTTTGAATGAGCTGAAAGAAGCCCAGCAGTATCTTGATGACTTTCATCTTTTAATCAAGTATTCCCGCAAAGAGGGTTATCTGGTTGACGGAAAGGAATTTCAGATCCGGAAGCTGTTGATGAACGTTACGTACCAGCTGCTGTTCATGCAGGACGGTTCGGCGAGGATCAAAAGGATAGCTGGAATTGACGAGGAAGAGCTCGACGATTACCGCCAACGGATCGAAAATGTCGAAAACAAGCTCAGCCTGAAGTTTACTGATGAAAAGCTGGAAACAATGCCTTATATATTAGCTTTAATTTTAAAAAGAATTAAAAAAGGCTTTGCTGTTAATACATTTTCCATCCAGTATGAAGAGCTTTCGGATACGAAAGAGTATCAGGCAACAGAGGAGATATTTAAAAAAAATGAACACATTCCGATGGAAGAGCGGTTGTTTGTCACACTGCACCTGCTGACAGCAAGTGTCTACAGCATCTCTTTTCCGATGGAGGACGATGTGGTTCCAAATTTAGGCGCCGCCACAGATGATATGCTGCGCCAGTTTGAGAAAAGCGCCTGTGTGTATTTACACGAGCGCGACCAGCTGCTTAATAAGCTGCTTCAGCACATTAAGCCTGCTTATTACCGTATCAAATACCAGCTGTCGGAGACATCATCCACACAGGTGCCGCTGAGTAAAGAATTCAAAGCGCTGCACCATCTCGTAAAGCAATCCACGGCACCGCTTGAACAGTTGATCGGCAGCCGAATCCCGGACAGTGAGAGCAGCTTTATTACAATGCTGATCGGGGGCTGGATGAAAAGACAGGGCGAGAGTATTGAAAAGAAAGTAAAAGCCATCGTGGTATGCCCTCAAGGGGTGTCCGTTTCAAGACTGATGCTTAATGAGCTGAGTGAGCTTTTTCCGGAATTTGTTTTTCTGGACTCTTTATCGGTACGGGAATTTCTTCATTACCATCTGGAGTATGACATCGTCTTTGCGCCAACATTTCTTGAAACCAACAAGAAGCTGTTCGTAGTAAAAACATTTTTAGGCAGGGAAGAACGGCAGCGGCTCCGTAAGCAGGTAATGCTCGAGCTTTACGGCTATCTGCCAAACCACCTGGATATCGATGAAATCATACAGATTATTGGCCGCCATGCTCATATTCATAATGAAAGTGCACTTATAGAAGATATTCAGAATTATATTAATAAGGATAATGAAAACTCAGTGAATTACAGCATGGGCAAGGCTGAATACAATCTGGATGAATTAATCACTCCAGCCTCCATTACCCTGGAGAGCAACGTGGAGAATTGGGAAGAGGCCGTCAAAACGGCTGCCGCTCCGCTGCTTGAAAATGGAAGTATCACGGGCGACTATGTAAACAGTATGCTGCACTATACCGAGGAAGATCCCTATATTGTCATAGGGCCGAATATTGCGATTCCCCACGCTTCTCCGGAAGATGGGGTGAATGAAGTAGGAATGAGTTTGTTAAGACTGAAGGAAGGGGTTCTTTTTTCCGAAGAATACCGAATTAATCTGGTGATCGTCATTGCTGCTGTGGATAAGCAGAAGCATATTCACGCACTGATGCAGTTAATGAAGCTTGCAGGCTCACAAACCGCAAGAGATCAAATAACAGCCGCTGATTCCATCAAAGATATATATAAAATTATTCAGTCGTATTCCAAAGACTAACCAGGTAAGATTTCAAATTCACCAAGGAGGGGCCTGATGAGCGATTTGTATTTTGATACTCCTGTGATTCTTTTAGATATGGACGGGGGATCCAAAGAAGAAGTATTGCGGACAATGGCACAAAATTTAGTGAACAACAAACTGGTAAAACAAAGCTTTGTTGAAGCAGTGATCCAGAGAGAGAATGAATATGCTACCGGCCTGCCGACAGGCGACATTGCAGTTGCCATTCCTCATACAGATGTAGAGCATGTACAGCAAAAAGCAATCAGTGTAGGAATACTGAAGGAGCCTGTGGACTTTATCGTCATGGGAGACGACACGGAAACGGTTCCGGTCAAGATTGTATTTATGCTTGCCATGGATGAGGCTCATTCCCAGCTGAAGCTGCTGCAGCAGCTTATGCAGGTATTCCAGGATCAGAGTGTTTTAAATGAGCTTGTCAGCACGTCGGATGAAAAACAGATCAAGCATATCATGGAAGAAAAATTGGATGCGTTATCCCTTAAAGGAGGTGAAAAATAATGGCAAAAAAACAAGTACTAGTAGCATGCGGAGCAGGCGTGGCAACTTCCACAGTTGTTAACGGCGCTATTGAAGATATGGCTAAAGAACACAAACTATCCGTGGACCTTAAACAAATTAAAATAGCTGAAGTAGAAAGCTATGTTGATACTGCTGATTTACTGGTAACGACAGCTACGATCAAAAAGGAATATCCGTTTCCGGTAATCAATGCACGTTCCTTCCTGACAGGTATCGGTATGGAAGATACGAAACAGGAAATTCTGGATGAATTGAAAAAATAACAGTGCTCCGGTTTCCTGTTTTAAAAGGGAAGCCGGGCTCATTATTACAGGTATGAGGGGGAAGTGGCATGCAAGGATTTGTAGATCTTGTGCAGGGATTTTTAGATCTCGGGGCAACAGTAATTTTACCAGTGGTTATCTTTTTGCTCGGTTTATTATTCGGGCAGAAGCCGGGAAAAGCCTTCCGGTCCGGCTTAACGATTGGGGTAGCATTTGTAGGTATATTTCTTGTAGTTGACCTGCTGGTTAATAACTTAGGCCCGGCAGCGCAGGGAATGGTTGATCGATTAGGAGTCAACCTGGACGTAATTGACGTCGGCTGGCCGGCGACATCATCTATTGCCTGGGCTTCTACGGCAGTAGCAGCCTTTATTATTCCGTTAGGCTTGCTTGTGAACGTTGTTATGCTTCTGACAAAGACAACGAAAACAATGAACGTGGATATCTGGAACTTTTGGCATTATACATTTATGGCTGCTGTAGTATACACCGTATCCGGCAGTATCATTCAAGGACTTATCGCTGCAGTTATCTTTCAAATTGTCACCTTGAAAATTGCTGACTGGACTGCGCCAATGGTGAGTGATTTCTATGAACTCCCCGGCGTATCGATTGCTACAGGAAGTACCGTTTCATATGCACCAGGTATCTTTCTTGTAAAAGGCCTGCAGAAGATCCCCGGCATCAACCGGCTGAGCGCCGACCCGGACAGCATTCAGAGAAGATTCGGTGTGTTCGGTGAATCCATCTTTATCGGGTTGTTCCTCGGTGTTGCAATTGGGGCCCTGGCTGGCTACAGTGTAGGCGAAGTAATTGAAATCGGTATGGCTATGGCCGCTGTTATGGTTCTGATGCCGCGGATGGTTAAGATTTTGATGGAAGGCTTAATGCCTGTATCAGAGTCAGCCAGAAACTGGTTGAACAAACACTTCAGCAACAAAGAAATTTACATCGGTCTGGATGCGGCCGTTCTTTTGGGACATCCATCAGTTATCGCTACTGCATTGATTCTCGTGCCGATTACGGTCGTTCTAGCAGTATTTCTGCCTGGCAACGCTCTGCTTCCGTTTGGTGACCTTGCAACTATTCCATTTGTTGTTGCATTTATCGTCGGAGCAGCGAGAGGTAACATTATACACTCTGTGCTGGTAGGTACCGTGATGATCGCCCTTTCACTATACATGGCTACAGATATCGCCAACGTATTTACAACAATGGCTCAAAACGCTGATTTCGACATGCCGGAGGATTCCGCACGAATTTCAAGTATTGACCAGGGCGGAAACCTGATCAACTGGCTCATCTGGAGATTCTTCGAGCTGTTTAACTAATTCCCCTCTCAGGCAAAACATGCATGAAAATTAACACATCGGGAGGCAAAGAATATGAAAGCATTGGTGAAAACCGATTTAGAGCACGGAAGTATCGAAGTACAGGATAAACAGGAGCCGACACCTGGGAAGGACCAGGTGAAAATCGAAGTAAAATATGCCGGGGTCTGCGGCACTGATATTCATGCCTATGAAGGTCATTATAAAGTTAATGCGCCGGTCACGCTTGGCCATGAATTTGCCGGTGAAGTCGTAGAAGTCGGTGAAGGAGTCAGTGATTTTAAGCCCGGGGACCGGGTCACCTCCGAAACGACATTTTATATCTGCGGCGAGTGCCGGTATTGCCGGGCTGGCGACTACAACTTATGCAGCTGGCGCAAAGGGCTTGGCAATCAGTACGACGGAGCCTTTGCCAAGTATTTAATCGCCCGGAAAGCGAGTCTCCACCACCTCCCTGAAAACGTCGATTATCAGTCGGCGTCGATGACAGAACCGCTAGCCTGCACACACCATGCGGTAGCTAAAACAGAGATCTCGGACGGAGACATTGCGGTCGTTATCGGCCCGGGGCCGATTGGCCTGTTTACTGCCCAGGTGGCGCAGAGCAGGGGAGCCAAAGTTATTATTACTGGGCTTACCAATGATAAAGTGCGTCTGGAAAAAGCGAGAGAGCTTGGAATTGATTATGTTGTGAATTCGCAGGAAGAAGATCTTCATGAATTCGTCAACAGCGTAACTGATGGCTACGGGGCAGACATCGTTTTCGAATGCTCAGGAGCTGTTCCAGCGGCCAAGCAGGCGATTGGCCTGCTGCGGAAAAAAGGTCAATACGCTCAGGTGGGTATTTTCACAACACCGGATATTCAATTTGATTTTGATAAAGTAATTCAAAAGGAAATTCGTGTGGTCGGCAGCCGAAGCCAGAAGCCCGCGGACTGGGAGCCTTCCCTTGAACTGATGAACAGTGGGCTTGTGAATGCCCGGGCAATGGTCACTCATGAATTTGACATCACACAATGGGACCAGGCCTACCAAAAAATTAAAGACGGAGAAGCTATTAAAGTACTGCTTACGCCTGTGGATTAGTACCTGGTGGGAATATGCAGGTACTAATGTATGGAAAGGCAGGGAGCCTGGAAAAGGAAGAGCTCCCTGCCCGCCGTCAAAGGCGAAATATACTCAGCGAAAAAGCATCAGGGAGGAAAACTATGACAGAATTAATGCTTGATTTTATGTTGGGACCAATGCGTGCGATCGGTGAATTTTATTTTAATCACCAAATGATTTTTAATCCCATTATTGTCGGGGCGGCACTAATTAAAATACTGTTTGGGAAGAAAAAAGCAAAAAATGAACCAGCGAATTCAGAATCGTAATCTCGTTACTTTCGAAGGGAGAAGAACATGAAAAGTCTAAAACTTTACGGGCAGCAGGACCTTCGGTTCGAAGAGGCGTCAAAGCCGGCGGCTGAAAACGCTGATGACGTTGTTATTAAAGTCAAAGCTGCAGGTCTTTGCGGCTCCGACATTTCCCGCTACAAAAAGCTGGGCCCTTACGTAGAAGGAATGATCTTTGGCCACGAGTTCGCAGGAGAGGTCGTGGAGACCGGTCCCGGTGTATCAGGGATACAGCAGGGGGACCGCGTGGCAGGATGTCCAACGTTTCGGTGCGGGAAGTGTCTGAGCTGTCAGAAAGGAGAGCTTTCACGCTGTGAAAATCTGACTGTGATCGGTGCTCGTCACCCGGGCTCCTATGCTGAATACGTCAAACTTCCCGCCGAAAATGTTCTGCCGCTGCCGAGTCAGGTGGATTATGATACAGCTGCCCTCGTGGAGCCGGCAGCTGTAGTGGCTCATGGCTTTTACCGTACGAGTATCCAGCCCGGAGCGGAAGTAGCCGTAATGGGATGCGGAAGCATTGGCCTTTTGGCAGTTCAGTGGGCGAAAATATTTGGGGCGAAAAAGGTGTATGCGATTGATATCGATGACGTAAAGCTGCAAACTGCCGGGGAAGTAGGCGCGGATGTATTGATCAATTCGAGTCAGCGCCCGGCTCATGAGCAGGTGAAGGAGCACACAGGAGGATACGGGGTGGATCTTGCAGTGGAATCTGCAGGAGCACCTGCGACGTCTGCGCAGGTGCTTGCTCTTCCAAAGAAGGGCGGTGAGGTCGTATTTATGGGCATCCCGTACGCAGATATTACGATTGAACGTTTTTATTTCGAGCGTATTGTGCGCAATGAATTGCGGATACTCGGCTCCTGGAACGCGATATCGTCACCGTTTCCCGGAAAGGAATGGACCTCCGCGCTTCATTATATGAATACCGGCCAGATCAATGTAAAGCCGATGATCTCACATACGCCAGGGCTGTCGGATGGACCGGGAACCTTTGATGATTTAATCAACGGAAAAGGAAATTATGTAAAGGTTGTTTTTCATCCGGAAAAATAACAAACAGGCTCAGGCATAACTGCCAGCGTACCCATGGGAAGAGTATAAAGAACAAATAACCAGCAGGCCGCTTCTCCGGGGATTCTTCCGGGAAAGGCCTGCTGGTTATATTTTATTGTTCTTCTTCCGGGAGGCGGGCAAGTAAAACGTCACAATCGGCCCGGTGCACGACTCCTTCCGAGACGCTTCCAAGGAAAAATCGCTCTGTAGTATTTAAACCGGAAGCGCCAACGATGATAAGGTCTGCTTTATACTTTTTAGCCAAATCTTCCGCTATAACGACCTTGGGAGCGCCATGATGAAGCTCAGCTTCTACATGTTCGATCCCTGCCTTCACCGCTTTTTCCCGGTATTCTTCGAGCATTTTTTCCGAATAGCTTTCCATTTCGATAAACAGCCCGGTGTCATGCTGCTCCATGGATGTGAGTACAACTGAATCAATTACATGTGTGATCAGAACGGCTGCATTTTCTTCAATTGCCAGGGCTATTCCTTTGTTAAAGGCGTGCTCTGCTTCTTTAGAGCCGTCAATGGCAATGATAATCCTTTTGTAGTCACTGTCTGAATCCTTTTTCCGGACGACGAGCACATCGCATTTAGCATTGCGCACGATTCCTGTAGAAACACTTCCCATAATGAATCGTCCAACTGTTCCAGCCCCGGAGGCGCCGGTAATGATCAAGTCTGTGTCATAATCCGGGGCGAGATCTTTAGTGATGATGGTTTTTGGTACGCCGGTCTCCATGATGGTCTGAATATCAATGCCAGCCCCTTCAGCTTCTGCTTTGTACAAGTCTAAAAGTACTTTTCCCTGTTCTCCCGCAGTTTCCATAATGGTTGGTATATATTGAATCAGGCGGTTCAAGGTTCTGTACTCCACGACATGGGCGACCGTCAGCCGGCTTTGATGTTTCCTGGCGAGTGAGAGACTGCGGCGGAATGCCTGCATGGATTCATCCGAGCTGTCTACAGCTGTGAGAATATTCTGGTAATGTTTGATCATGATAACGCCCCGCTTTCTTTACAGAAATAGATTTGTCGAGCACGAAATGACCTAAAACAAAAGCGTAATATCTCTCTATCTATGTCTATTATGAAACATATAGGCGAAGAACTCCACTGTATAATTTGGCAAAAAAAGTACAATAGAAAAACTGAAGATAATGCTATAATGGAGAGAGAACGAAGATAGGTGGGCTTACGGAAGCAAAAATTATTTCCGGAAGCACCTGGTTTTGACGATGATGGATAGGGGGCAGGCAAAATGGAAAAAAGGTACAATCGTATTTTAGTGGCAACAGATGGCTCCGTGGAAGCTGAATTTGCATTAAAAAAAGGTATTGCGCTCGCCAAAGCTTATGATTGTTCGTTGGGGATCTGCTACATTATTGACTATAACCATTACAGCCAGGCCCGGCTTCATACTACGGATTTATTACAGGCCTCAAAGGAAAAAGGGGAAGAAATTATCGCTTCCTCCAGAGAGGAAGCCGAAAATGCAGGACTGACGGATATAACCGTATTTTTAGAAAACGGCTCTCCTAAAACTACTATTCCAAAAGATATAGCGAAAAAATTTAAAGCGGATCTGATTCTCTGCGGGGCTTCAGGAATAGGAACATTTGAAAGATTTATTGTTGGAAGCGTTTCCGCAGGTATTGTGCGGAATGCAGAATGTGACGCCTGGGTAGTTAGAAATAAACGCGATATTGAAAAATATAATAGCATTCTGATCGCAGTAGATGACTCAGAAATGTCAGCCAATGCCTTTCGTGCCGGTCTGGCGATGGCAGAGGAGGAAGAAGCAAAGGCTGTGGTTACCCACGTTATTCACACACCACTCGTATCGTCAGTAGAGCAGTCCAGGAGCAACGTCATTGAAATATTTAAGAAAAACGGCAGAAATCTGCTTGAGATATACCGGGAGCTTGCGTTAAAAAGCAACGTTCCCAACGTTTCATTTGCTTTGGAGTACGGTTCACCCAAAATGGTGATTCCAAAGGATGCTGCAGAAAAATACGAGGCAGACTTAATCGTCTCCGGCGCCTCCGGGGTCAGCAGTGCAGAGCGTCTACTGCTTGGAAGCGTTGGGGAAAGCATTGTCCGCAGAGCGGAGTGCGACGTACTCGTTGTCAGAAATGAACACATTTAAAATGTTTCCCGAATTGAATTTGCCAGTGAAGCTGGCTTATAACACAGGAAAGCCCGGCTGCCGTCCAGCCGGGGTTTTTAATGGAAGCTGCTAATAAGCAGAAACGTATGCCATTACTCGTAGGTGTGTTTTACCGTAGGAAGAAGCCCGGCCTTTTCAAGAAGTGGTTCCGGCGCTAAAAAAGTAACAGTAACTACACCGGGATGTCTTCCAATCTCGATAGAGCCTGTAATGGTTGCTCTATTCATAATTTCAGGCACGGTGACACCCAGCGCTTTGGCTGCCCGGGCCATTCCGTTTTCCGTCGCTTCGTTCAGGCTCGCTCCGCTGCCAATAAAAGATATTGGGTGAGCCTCTTCGAGTTCAGTAACCCCCCATTGCTGGGCAAGCTCGAGGGCTTCTTTCTTTTCCTGCCCGCTAAAAGGCTTGGCCGTATAGGGAAGATCTTCAATCAGGGGGAGCAGTACCGGGCCGTCTAATTTTACTTCTTTTAAAACATCGGCCTGAAGATGTACAATGCCGGAAACATCAGTAGTGTGGCCGGCAATTTCCCCATCTCCCTGCATGGCATGCATGTCACCAAGATAGATGCCGCCTCCAGGGACTTTAACCGGGCAGATTAATACAGCTCCGGCCCGGACGCGGCTGATATCAAGGTGCCCGTCTGTTCGTTCTTCCAGTTGTTCTTTAGTAATAGCGTACTCATGGGGAGCATCGATCAATGCCTGTCCGAAGTCCCCAGCATTATGGGAATCAGGCAGAGCTCGTGATGGAGTAGTGCCGAGCTGGCCTAAAAAAGGTCTGGTTCTGGCTGCTGCACCAATAATGTCATGAGGCGCAAAGGTTACTACTGGGTTTTGAATCGAATTTTCGGGAGTGTTCATGTAATTCTTTCCGTCTACGGCAATTTTTTCAGCCGCTTCCTGTGAAAGGGTGAGCCCAATCGACTTATTATCGTTGAAAGCCATAGTATAGGCGTTTGTAAATACAAACGGAGTGATATCCTGGTTACAGTTGGCGCACCGGACCGCCTCCTGGCCAATGCCCTTAATCACTGTTTTTGGGTGCATTTGCCCGCAGCCCGGGCACTGCACAGCAACGAATGGATCACCGACAAACCGGCCGTCTACCGCTTTGTCATTGCCGGAGGCTGTAGCCTGAGAGGTGATTTCAATAGATTTGATCCGGATAGCAACAGCGTCGCCGACTTCTGCGCCCTCGACATACACCGGCTTTGTTACTTCATGTCCGCCGCGCAGGGCAGGGGTGATCATCGGCCCCCAGCATCCGGGGGTGGTATTGGCTACAATCCGGCCACCATCCTTAACCTTATATTCCATCTCAAGAGCCGGGTCCAGCATGCCATCTGTAAAGGTATTAACATATACGGTTTGCTTTGCCTCCATATCTATTCACTCCCTATGTTAGAATATTCTAACTTTAACACGGAAGAGGGGATTAGCCCAGCTGACGGTCTTCTTCTTAATAAAAAACCGGGCTCCATAAGGAGGCCCGGCAAAAGCTTTCTTATTCTCTTACGTTGTGAATCCATGCTTTGTCCTGATCCATCATTTTCTTCGCTGCTGCAATCGTCAAAAACTGTATGACGATGATCGGCAGTCCCATTAGGCCTGAAAGAACTTCGAGTGGAGGAAGGCCTCCAATTCTCATTAAGATTAAAGCCAGCGTAGTGATGATGACAGCGACCAAAATACGAAGAAATTTAGAAGGCTCATTTTTACTCATATCTTCGGTGCTTGCATACGCTGAGATAGTATAAGTGGTAGAGTCAAGTGTCGTTGTTAAGAAGATCAATGCGACAACCATAAAGATGACCAATGCAAATCCAGCGAGTGGAAGTGTAGTCAAAATTTGCGGAATAGCTGCCATATTGCCCTGATTCTCCACAATACTCAGCACGTCGAGGTTTCCATTTAAAAATCTGTCTACACCAAGTCCGCCGAGAACTCCCGTAGCTGCCCAGGAGATAATCGTTGGAGCCGCCAGATACGTCAAAATCATTTCTTTGACCGTACGGCCCTGGGAAATTTTCGCGGCAAATACGCTGTGCAGCATAGCCCATGTAGCATTATAGGCGAACCAGAATACAGTGTTACCCTTTATATAACTGGCCTCACCGGAAGAAAGGGCTTCAGTATAAAAGGAAATGTTAATGTAGTTAGTCATAAGAAAGCCGAGGCTGCCTGTGAAATAATTTAAGATAAATATTCCCGGTCCGGCTATCATAATAAACAGAGCGAATATCCCCGCTAAGTACATATTAAACGTACTCAGGCGTTTGATCCCCTTTTCAATGCCGAGATAGGCGCTTACAGAAAACATGAACACCCAAACGAGTGTCACAATCAGCGTAAGGCCAAAGCTTATTTCGATTCCAAGCAGCTCTGCGAGGTTGTTGGTAATGATCGGAGACCCGAGTCCAAGCGTTACTGCAGCACCTGCCAGAATACTGATCAGGAAAATTACATCCAAAAATTTACCGCCAATGCCGTCGGTGAATCGATCACCAAAAAGTACGCGGCACGCTTCGGAAATTCGCATCAACGGACGTTTGCGCACATGAAGAATGTACGCCATTGCCGGCGCCGCCATAACGAAAATAGCAAATGTCTGAAAGCTCCAAAGGAACATGCTGTAGGAGTTCCCCCACATGAGCGCCTCGGTGGAACCAACTTCCACGCCGTTTGGCGGGTCGCTTGCTACGGAGGTCCACTGCACCATTCCGGTACGCATAATAGTGGAGCCGAGCCCCATAGCAATGAGAATCGAGGCGTACTCAAATAGAGAAAAACGAGGTTTTGATAATGGATCTCCAAGCACGACTTTTCCATATTTGGAAAAAGAAAAATAAAGTCCGGCAGCAAGAAGAATTATACCGTACCAGAGATACCCCCAAGTAAATACTTCTACAATGGAATCAAAAATTCCATTTAAAATTTCCATGCTGCGTGTTTCGTATAACGCAAGCGGTATACAGATGGCAATAATGATTAAAAGAGCCGGTACAAAAATACTGTAATCAATCAGCTTTAATTTTGACTGCTGATTGTCCTTCTGTTCACTCATTGATATCCCCCTTTTTATTTTGTCTTTTCATGATGGCTGTGAAAATTAAGAAACGCAGGAAACTACAAGCAATAAATCACAATATATCCATATGAAAAATATCAATAATCCTCTCCTTCCTCAAAAAACAGCCGAATAAACTAAAACATGAATATTATTTGCGCATTTAATGTCAAAAAAATAGCAGCGCGGGACGAGCGCTGCTTGAAAAAACTATTATTAAATCGATCCGAGAAAAAAGAGAAGAGCGGTAATACAGCAGGTGTTTACGACAACGAACAGGGCCTGCCGCCATTTTTTATGAAATATTTGTTCATAGTAAAAGTAATGGATCACAAAAACACTCACCAGGGAGATGTAGGCTGGGATATGCAGAAATCCCGTAAGAGCAAAGAAGCAGCCGACAGACAGCAGAAGGACTGGAAATTCCACTGCTGCTGCCATTATGATCCATGGCATCGTCATCTTCGTATTCACCGCCACCCTCCATTCTACTGAATTTTCTTTTATTGTAAGGCAGCATGCACTGAAGGAGGATAGGACCATATATATAATTTTTTACAAAGATAACAATACCTGTTGGTTAATAAAGAAAAACTAAGTCTGGAGTCCTGCTTCAAAGATTCTCATCAAGGGAACATAAACAGAAAGAATTAAAATAAAAGGAGCGGGTACCGATGGCAGCAATAAAACCTTTTCTTATGTTTCAGGGGAACGCAGAAGAAGCACTTAATTATTATGCGAGCCTGCTTGATGAAGCAAAAATTGTGAGCTTGAGCCGGTATGGGCCGCACGAATCCGGGGAAGAAGGAAATGTTATGCAGGCCGTACTTTCTCTTCAGGGGCAGGAATTCATATGCATGGACAGTAACGTGAAGCACGATTTTACATTCACACCCTCCTTTTCGCTTTTTGTTAACTGTGAATCCGACCAGGAGATTGAGTACTTGTACAATCATCTTTCCGAGGGCGGTAAAAAGCTGATGGCTTTAAAGGATTACGGGTTCAGTAAACGCTTCGCCTGGATCCAGGATAAATTTAATGTCTCCTGGCAGCTGAACCTGCCTTCTGATTAACAAAGACCTGAGTGAAATTATGCTTTGAAAGATTTTTTCTGTTTTTCATTTATTGATTGTAGATGAATACAGCAGCCATTATAATTAAAATATCAGCATAGCCAGTACCTCTGGCAATTTTTGAAAGCGTATACAATTAATGTTCATTGTAATACAGTTTATGCCATCAGCAGAAAGCAGGAGAGCCGGAATGAAAGAAAAAATTCAGAATGAATTGCACACAGTACTGGATGGGCTGCCGGAAATGAAGTTTTCAACGCGTGAAGAAATCAGAAACAGCCGTGTATTGACAAAACAAGCCTTTGAAGGGGAAGCTCCCATCAGCCGCAGTAAAGTAAGAGTCACAGACAAACATATCCCCGGCCATGAGGAAGGACAGAATATACGGGTTCGCATATATGAGCCGGTCATGCCGGTTAAAACAATTTCTCCAGGCTTATACTGGATTCATGGAGGGGGGTATTTGAGCGGCACTCCGGAGATGAATGATGAGTTGTGCGAAAGGTTTGTGCTTGAAGCAGGATGTGTAGTTATTTCTGTCGCGTACCGGCTTGCCCCGGAGCACCCTTTTCCCGCCGGAGTGGAAGACTGCTATACAGGGCTTAAGTGGGTGGCAGAGCACGCTGGTGAGCTGGGGATAGACGCAGAGCGCATTGGAGTAGCAGGGCACAGTGCCGGCGGGGGACTGACAGCAGCTGTATCCTTGATGGCAAGAGACAGGGGCGGCCCGGAAGTAGCTTTTCAGATGCCACTTTGCCCGATGCTTGATTATAGAAATATTACTGTTTCCAGCCAGGAAATTACGGATACGAGGGTATGGAATTATTATTCCAACCAGGCGGCATGGCAAGCCTATCTCGGCGATCTTACTGAGGACGTGCCTGCATATGCTTCTCCAGCCCAAGCAGAGGATTTTTCCGGCCTTCCACCTACCTATACTATGGTGGGAAGTGCGGACCCGTTTCGGGATGAAACGATAGAATATATCTCGCGGTTAAGCCAGTCCGGAGTACAGGCAGAATTTCACCTGTATCCAGGTTGCTTTCACGGCTTTGAAGGCATTGCGCCGCAGGCAGAAGTCAGCCAGCGGGCCGTGAGAGGGTATGTAGATGCTTTAAAAAGAAATTTATAAAGCAGTAATGAAGTAATAGACGGCAGGAATTTTTATAAACGCTCCGGTTTCTTTGAAATAAAGAAACCGGAGCGTTTATATTAATGAGTCCGATTATTAAATACATTTATTTCTAATATTGTTAATGATAAAGTTTTGTAAAAGGAGGCAATGTAATGTTGGGAATTAAAATTAAAGAAGATAAAGAAAATATTGTAATCAAGTGGATGTTTTCTAAAATAAAAATACCCAAAAATACTATTACAAACCTTTATTTTGACAACACGTACAGTGGGACAGAAGCTGATGCTGTAAGAATTGGTGTCCCGGGAGGTACTATGCGTCAGCTTTTTATTGAAACGACAGGAAAAAATTATGTGCTGTTCACTTATAATGAAAGACAGTATGCCCGCAGAATTCAGAAGATGATCGAAGATAATAAATATACTGTCTGACAGCCCGAAGCCTCCTGACACCTGCAGGGGGCTTTATTGTGTGAACAGCACCAGATGGGTGCCTGTGACAGGCTGAAGCGTAAAATTAGTTCCTTAGTAGAAGATTAAAAGCCTTCAGGAAAGGTAATGATATTAATAAGGCCAAAAATTAAAAGGGAAAATCCGTCACGGTGAAAAACACTCATCAATAAGGAGATGTTACTCGTGTTAGTTCTTCCTGGGCGAATAGTAAATATCCGCATTCCATTGGATAAACAGGCTTCGGGGGAGAAGAAAGACGGCAAATACACCTTTGGGTTTCGATTTCCACAATGGCAGGGTAAAGGACGGTATGCTAACGGCGTAAAAAAACGGGCACGCATGATTTTCTATGTAAAAGATGAAGATGACCAACTGATATTTCAATATCCGATTACAGAAATTCAGCGGGAGGATCACTGCGTAATTTCGACAAGATATGAAAAACGCATTCCTGAAGAATTTCAAAAAGAAATCCGGCAGATTATCATCCATTTTGTGTGAACAAAATCCAATAATATATTCTCGGATGAGAGAAATGAAAAGAGGGATTGCATTGGCTAAAAACGACCAATCATCAGAAGAACAGGCAAATGTTGTTATTACGAATGAAAATGGTGAAGATGAAGAAGTAGATCTTTACATGATGAGTGTGAAAGATATCAAGGCTCTTGCTGAAGAAAGCGGCCTCGAATTATCTTCCACCAAAAAAGAGGATATGATTAACGAAATCATGGAAGAAGTAGAAAGTGGAGACAGCGGAGAAGACCAGGGGTCGGAGGACGAAGAAAACGAAGAAAATCAGTACCAGGAAGAAGAAAGCGACGAAGAGCTTCCTGAGGAAGAAGAACAGGAAGAGCCGAGCAGCGAAAATGAGGAGGAGAATTCCTCATCTGAAGAAAAAGATCAGGACCAGGCAAACGTCGTTATTACGAATGAAGATGGCGAAGATGAGGAAATTGATTTATATATGCAGAGTATAGAAGACATTCAGGCTCTTGCAGAAGAGAGCGGCTTGGAGCTCTCCTCTACAGATAAAAAAGGAATGATTGATGAAATCATGGCCGAGGTTAACAGCGGTGAAAGCGAGGACCAGCCCGAAGAAAATACAGACGGGGCTTCTGGGGAACAAGAGCAGGAACCAGCGGACAGTGAGGAAGATGCGGATGAAGATTCTTCAGAAGCGGGTAGCAGTGAAGAAGAAGCGTCAGGTGAAGAAGAACAGGAAGAGCCGGCTGCAGAAGACGACGATGCGGAAGAAAACGAAGAAGCAGACTCTTCGCAGGAGCAGGAGAATTCATCAGAAGACAACGAAGAAAAAGCAGAAGAAAACAGCGGTGAAGTGGAACAGGAAGAACCGGCAGCCGAAGAAGACAACGCAGAAGAAGGTTCGTCGTTCATTTCCGAAGAAGCAACCAGCCAGCTTGTCGAAGATGTAAAGCATTCGCTGATTGACGAATTAAAAGATGATTTATATGAAGATGTAAAGCAGGAATTAGTGCAGCAGCTGCATGATGAATTGATCGGTGATTCAAAAAGTGACCTGTTGAATGAAATTAAGTCTGAGGTCATGGAAAGTGTCAAAAAAGACTTGAACAGTGCACTCGCAAAAGATGAATCTGCATAAAAAAGGCCCGTCTCCGGGCTTTTTTTATGCTTATAAACATGGAAGAGAAGGCTGCCATGTTTAATCTTCCGGACTAAAAGGAAATGCCTATTCTGTGGTTAAAATAGATGTTCATCAATCTTACCAGACATCTTCGTTTAGCTTAAAATACCAAGGAGGCTTCACTAATGAGCAGATTTACGATTCCAAGAGACATCTATTTTGAAGATAACGCGCTTGAAGTACTGCGCACATTTGAAGGAAAAAAAGCTACGCTCGTTATTGGCGGCGGCTCTGTGAAAAAAAACGGCAATTTAGACCGCATTCAGGAGCACCTTGCTGCAGCAGATATTGAAACTGAAGTTCTTGAAGGATATAATACGGAGCCAACCGCAAAAATGGTCAAAGAAGGAGCAGAAGAAATGCGTTCCTTTGCACCTGACTGGATTATAGGCATCGGCGGCGGTTCCGCGATGGACGCTGCTAAAGCGATGTGGCTGTTTTATGAACACCCTGAGCTTTCCTTTGAAGATGCGACAAAACCTTTTGAATTGCCGCGTCTCCGCCAAAAGGCGAAATTTGCCGGTATTCCTACGACAAGCGGCAGTGGTTCTGAAGTTTCCAATCTTTCAGTAGTGGCAGATGAAAAAACAAACGTTAAGTATCCACTTGCAGACTTTGGTCTGACGCCGGATATAGCTATTATTGATCCAGTTATGGTGGAAGATCTGCCGAAGCATATTGCCGCTTACACGGGAATGGATGCTTTTACCCATACGATCGAATCTTACGTAGCCAAGCCGCGGACTTTATATACTAACATTCTTGCTCTCGGCGGTGCTGAAGTGATTAAAGATAATTTGAAAGCATCGTATAATGGCGACCACGAAGCCGGAAAACAGATGCACAGCATCCAGGCGATGGCCGGGATGGCGTTTGCGAACGCGGTGCTTGGCAATGTGCACAGCCTTGCTCATAAAAGCGGGCCTACATTCGATATTCCGCACGGTTATGCCAACGCGATTTATCTCCCGTATGTTATTGAGTTCAACCGTGCAGTGGTAGAAGACCGCTATGCAGAAATTGCACGCCGTCTGCACCTGGAAGGACAGACAGATAAAGAATTGACAGATTCGCTTATAGAGTATATTTTTGAACTCAATAAAGATTTAGGATTGGCTGTTACGCTTGAAGAATTCGGTGTCCCTGAAAAGGATTTCGAGGAGCACCTGGATACAATGGCTCAAAATGCACTAAGCGATCCATGCACCGGCACCAATCCGAGGGAAACATCCTTCGAGCAGATGAAGGATTTGTTCAAGGCTTCATATTACGGAAAAGAAGCTCTGGTAAAAGGCTGAGTATAAAAGGAAAAAGATAAACCGGAAACCCCGATTGCTTCGGGGTTTTTCCTTTGTACTGCTCCTGTAGCAGAGATCAGGAGAAGGAGAGATGTATTATGCCGAAAGAACAAAAGCTCGGGGCAACCGACCGGCAGTATAAAGAACCGCCCGAGGTGGTGCAGGCGTTTGGTGAAAATGGACGTAACCACTTAAGCAAGGAATTCAAGGCACAGTTTCTGCTGGCAATTCTGGCAGGGTCATTTATGACCTTCGGGGCGGTTTTTTCGATTCTCCTTGCAACAGGTGTAGAAGCGAAGGGACTGTACTATTTGCTTTCGGGGCTTGGTTTTACAGCGGCTTATGTTATGGTGTTTTTATCCGGTGCTGTATTATTTACAGAAATCAATATTCTGCTCCCGAGTTACTTATTTCGAAAGCCCAGCGTCTATTTTATGCCGATTGCAAGGTTCTGGTTCGCGACATACATCGGAAACATGGTCGGGGCGCTATTCGTTGCCGCAGTTATTCAGCTTTCCGGATCCTTGACGCCGGAATTTTACGGAGAGCTAGAAGTATATTTATCGGATAAAATGAAATTCAAAGAGTCCGGCGGCATCGGCTGGTTCCAGGTTGTTTTATCCGGTATTCTGGCCAACTGGCTAATCGGCATGGCATCGTTTCTTACTACAGCCGCGAGAGACGTTACAGGAAAAGTAGTGGCAACTGCGCTTCCAGTCATTTTATTTGTGGCCGGTAATTTTCAGCACAGCGCCGCGAACATGGGCTACTTCAGTATGGGCGTATTTTCAGATACTGAGCATGCCTGGTACGAATACCTGCTTTTTAACTTAATTCCTGCAAGTATTGGTAACCTAATCGGCGGTGCACTCCTGGTTTCTCTGCTGTTCTTATTTGCCTACCGGGAAGAGCTTCGCGATGGTGACGGCATTGAATAGAAAAAAACTGCTCCTGAAAAGGGGCAGTTTTTTTATGGAATATTACTTTTCGTTAAAGGAAGTCTTTTGCGGGGAATGTGAAGGCATCAGTCTGTCGAGAAGGTATCCGGCGGCTGCACCGATAATCGCAGGCACCACCCAGCCAAGCCCCTGCTCAAAAAATGGCGAGGTCTGAAGAATACTTGTCACAGCAGGGGCGGAGACCCCTACACTTGAAAGCCCTTCGTAAAGCGCGAAGATTCCTGTAAAGGTAATCGAGAGCTGATACATTAGGGAGCCTTCACCAATAATAGGTCTGAGAAGCGAAAGTACAATGAGCACAATAGCGAGTGGGTAAATAAATACAAGTAAAGGCACTGCGATGCTTAAAATTAAAGACAAGCCTAAATTAGTGACCAGCATCCCGATGACTGTAAAAAAGACGACAAACGATTTATAGGCGACACGAGGCATAACGCTGTGAAAAAATTCAGAGCAGGCCGTTATCAGGCCGACGCTCGTGGTCAGGCAGGCAAGCAGAACGATCAGTCCAAAAAAGAAGCTGCCGGATGGGCCAAAAAGCATGGCTGCGGCTGGTTCAAGAATGCCGGCCCCGTCCGTAATTCCTTCCTGCTGTGACATCCGGGCGCCAATCCACCCGAGCGAAACATAGACTATAGAAAGACCAATTCCAGCTACTATAGTAGCTATTGCGGCGCCTGACATCAGTTCACGCTTAGAGGATGCTCCGTGCGTACGCAAGCTGTTAACAATAACCATTCCGAAGGCAAGAGCGCCGAGAGCATCCATCGTCAGGTATCCTTCAAGAAATCCTCCAATAAAAGGAGAACTATTATAAGGGGCCTCAGCTGAAGAAGGATTCGTATCGAAAATAAAAAATGCCCGTACAAATAAAACAGCTAAAGTAACGAATAGAATAGGTGTCAGCCACTGGCCCAGGCGATCGACTATCTTTTCGGGGTTTAAGCTCAGCCAAAGGGTAACCGCGAAAAAAAGTAAGGAAAAAAGTAAAAGTGTCCACCAGGTTCCGATACCTGCAGCTGGAACGAAGCCGATCTCATAGGCTACGTTAGCAGCTCTTGGGATCCCGTATAAGGCTCCGATGGATAGATAAATCAGCGCGGCAAAGAGCAGGCCAAACATGGGGTGAACTCTGCTGCCCATGCTGATAAGTCCGTATCGTGCCTGCACAACAGCCATAATGGCAAGGATGGGAAGAAGCACTCCCGTAAAGAGGAATCCAAGGATTGCAGGTGTGAAATTGTCTCCTGCAGAATAGCCAAGAAATGGCGGAAAAATTAAATTTCCAGCTCCGAAAAATAACGAAAAAAGCATAAAGCCAATAAAAAGAATACGCGACTTTTTCATGCCGGCACCTCCTGAACGTAAGTAATATCGCCACACAACACAAAAAACCCGTTCCCAAAAAGGAAACGAGTCAAATTCTTAAGAGAGTCCTTGAAGTATCATGCTGTACTGGATCATCTTGTGAGAAAATGACTATATAAGGAAAAGCATTATGTAAGGTTAATAATCATTCTATAATGTAACGCGGATCTGACTGAAAGTAAACCGTCAGCGTGCATTAAGACAAATAAAAAAATGTAAACGGATACGCGGAAATGCTGGGAAAAAGACAAAGAAAAAATCGATTTTTTAATAATTTCAAGTGTATATCATAGGTGAAAGGGTATATATTCATAGGTCCAATATCACTTGGAGGGGAGAACTATGGGGAAAGGTATAAACTGGGTTAAAAACCATCAGTTTTGTTCTACAGTTGAAGAGCATGATGACATTGTTATTCTGGAAGTGCCTTATACAGCAAGCAATGAGCAGTGGGAGGAAATACAGGAAATTATTAATGTTCTTCATGACCACGGATATGTAGAAGGTCAGACCAAGCGTATCGATCAACTGCAGATTGAACTTGTAGGTTTCAAAATTCCATGGAGCCAGCAAAGAATGAATTCCGGGTAAAATAAGTAACAAAAATAACCATTTGATGAATAAAAGATTAAAGAAATTACGTTTACGTTACAAGTGAATAATAAAACACAAAAATCATATTTGGGTTGATATGATAGTGTTTAATTAATTATTTCGGAGAAAAGAGGTCTGCAGTTTGCGAAACCCAATTGTATTAATGATGGTAATGGGTCTTTCTATGTTTTACGTTATTGTGCCGTTTATGAGTATTGAGCAAATGCCGACCATGCTGACAGGTGTGCAGCAGATTATGAAATCCATTACCTCCATCAGTTTTTTATAATATACGTGCCATACAGGCCTCTCTGCTTATCTGCAGGAGGCTTTTTATCATTTTAAAAAGAAAGAAGCACTCATTTAAATAAAATGTCAAAAAACACAAGGAGTAAGGTCTGTGCCGACATTTATTTTTGGTCATAAAAGTCCAGATACCGATGCAATTGCCTCACCTATCGCCTACGCGTATTTAAAAAAGAGGCTGGGCGAAGAGGTGCAGGCGGGAAGACTGGGAGAAATAAATAACGAAACCACTTATGCACTCAAATACTTTAAACAGAAAAAACCGCAATTAATTCGCGGGCTTAAAGAAGACACCCCGGTAATACTAATGGATCACAACGAACGACAGCAAAGCATTAATGACCTGGAAAGCTTTCGTATTAAAGAGATAATTGACCATCATAAAATTGCGAATATCGAAACGAAAGAACCGATATACTTTCGGACGGAGCCGGTAGGATGTACAGCGACAATCGTATACCAGTTGTACAGGGAAAACAGAGTTGAGATACCGGAAAAAGAAGCGGGATTGATGCTTTCAGCTATTATTTCCGATACCCTGTTATTTCAATCCCCAACTACTTCTTTAAAAGACAGGCAGGCTGCGAAAGAACTGGCAGCGACTGCCGGGGTAGAGATAAAAACATATGGACTCAGCCTTTTAAAGGCAGGTACAGACTGGAGTACGACGAATGATACTGATTTAATACAGACCGACATGAAAGATTTTGATATGAACGGCTTGAAGGTACGTATTGCTCAAGTGAATACAGTAGGCGCTGCAGCAATATTAAACCGGAGTGAAGGGCTGCTCGCAAAAATGGAGCAGGCTGTGCAGGCAGAAGCATTGGACCTTTATATATTAATGATCACTGATATACTGCAGGCGGGCTCCACCCTTCTTGCGGCCGGTACAATGAAAGATAAAGCCGGAGAGGCATTCGGGAAAAAGCTGCAGAACGGGGTGGTGGAGCTTCCAGGAGTGGTATCACGGAAAAAACAGGTAGTTCCGGGCCTGCATCAGAGCATATAGTATAAAGCCTCTTACTCAAACGAAAAGCAGCCCCCTTTTGGGAGCTGCTTTTTTAGGCTGACTGGCGCACGCTAAATGCAGTAATAGAAACAAGGATGATAACGATACCCAGGGCCTGAATGATTGTCAGACTATCTCCAAGCAGAACCACGCCAAACAAAGAAGCGGTGACCGGCTCTGCCATGGCAACCATTGAAGCAGTAACCGGAGTAGTCAGCTTGATACCGATAACGTACAGTACAAAGGAAATGCCTGCACCAACGAGCCCGAGCAGTAGAAACCATCCAATATCACTGGATGTTAAAACGGATACTGCTTCCTGTTGGTCGACAACCATCAGAAGAATTACACAAAAAACAAAAAAAGCGATCGTTAAAGAGGTTTCGGGTCTGCCGACTGCAGAGGCGTATTTAAATCCAAAAATAAACAACGCGTACGAAAGGCCGGCACTGAGGCCGGCAGCAGCGCCTGCAAGTGTAACCGAAGAACCGCTTGTGTCATAAGCACCTGTCAGGAGAAAAATTCCTACAAGCACTACTGCAATACATCCCCATTTGAAAAAAGTAGAGGGCTCCTGCTTTAGAAAAAAAGAAATCAAAAATACAAATATAGGTGCGGTATACATTAGCGTAGCAGCAATTGCTACGCTCGAGGCCTCGATACTAAGAAAGTAAAAGGTGAAATTGCCGGCGACGCCTGCCCCGGCAAGAGCGGCCCATATAAATAAGCGGGCGGAGGGTGACCCGGTCTGCCGAAGCCGTAGAAGGAACCATATAAAAATACAGACAAAACCTACAGCCCCCCGGTAAAATGAAATAACTAACGGGTCCCAGCCCTTATGTAATAGTATATCTGCCAATCCACCTGAAATACCCCATAGTACCGCAGCCATTACGACTAAAATCGTGCCTGAAAATTTCATGGTCAGCCTCCGCGGTAGTGTGAATATAATTGTTTACCCTTAAAGAAGCTGCTTCAAACAGATTTTGCATCAACGGTCAGTTTAAAGCATAACTTCAATAAGAACGTAGCCGAAAAAGGATAATAAAAGCGATCCGCAAACTGCCACGATAAACATCTTTGAACTAATGGTTTTAAAAGAGGCAGCAGGCATCTGCATTCCAAAGCCAGCCATAGCCATGCCAAGAAAAATATATGAAGCTGAGACCATAAAAGCAGCTGCCGAATCGCTGAGCAGATTAAAGGTATTGGCCAGACTCACTGCTAAAAATCCGAAAATAAACCATGGAACCGGAATTGTATGGGAGGCCCGCTTTTCTTTACGGCTTTGAAGCATGGCAACTACAAGTGCTACCGGGATGAGAAGTGCAACTCTCGTTAATTTAATGATCAGGGCGTGGTCTTCCGAAACTGTACCGCCGGCTTCAGATGCCGCTACAGCGTGAGCCACTTCATGGAGAGTTCCTCCGGATAAAACGCCATATTCATATGCATTCATCCCCAAAAACGGAAACAGAAAAGCATAGGAAACGGAAAAAAGAGTACCAACCACTGCGATAATCGCGATGCTCGCAGTAGTAGTTTTATGTTCTGCTTTTACAATCGGGGCAATGGCTGCGATAGCTGAAGCTCCGCAGATAGCTGTACCGCAGGCTGTTAACAGACTGAGCGTTTTATCTATCTTTAAAGCTCTGGCAGCAAAGTAAATGACAAAAAGCGCAATTAGTAACCCGGAAGCAGCGATAAAAAAGGCGTTAAATCCGGATTCGTAAATATCTCCTAAATGCAGGCGGGCCCCGAGGAAAATAATGCCGAGCCTAAGCAAGTGCCTGCTTGAAAAAGTGATTCCGGGGAGCGCACGATCGGGCACTCCTGCGGTGAAGCGCCAGCATACGCCTAAAAGTATTGCAGTAACAAGCGCGCCCATCGCTGAGAATGGAGCGGACTCTGCTAGTGCGCTGCTGAGCACAGCAGCAATAAACGTAAAGATAATTCCGGGCGTTAGCGTGGGAATGGAAGAAACAAATCGTTTCA
Source organism: Marinococcus sp. LNHM4E3-1 (assembly GCF_056034405.1). Classification (NCBI taxonomy): domain Bacteria; kingdom Bacillati; phylum Bacillota; class Bacilli; order Caryophanales; family Bacillaceae; genus Marinococcus; species Marinococcus sp. LNHM4E3-1. The sequence goes on from NZ_JBQLID010000011.1 coordinate 56,357, forward strand.
TCAGTCTTCAACTCCTAATCATTAACGCTATTGTACTCCTGCTCTTTTTATTATAAAAACAAATATATATAATGAAATTAATTAATATTATTAATAAATGGGAGGGCCTATGCATATTGACGAATTAAAAACTTTTTTGACCGTCGTGGAGGAAAAAAATTTCACAAAAGCCTCGGAGGTGCTCTCCCTCTCCCAGCCGACTGTAAGCGTGCATATAAAAAATCTTGAACAGGAATTTCTTGCTCCGCTTTTTCAGCGGACAACAAAGTCATTGATGCTCACAAGGGAGGGTGAGGTGTTTTTGGATCATGCCCGTCAGTTGATGGGCACATACGTCCATATGAAGGAAGCTATATATACGATGCACGAGGAAGTGAGCGGAACCATTCATATCGGGGCCAGCTTTACGATTGGGGAATACGTGCTCCCAAAAGTAATGGCCAGAATGCAGGGTGAGTATGAAGGGATTCAGTTTGAAGTGACTATTGCTAATACAGAGGAAATCATTCAGCTGGTCCGGACGCTGAAAGTCGATATCGGCCTGGTGGAAGGGCACAGCAGGGCTGCCGATATTACGCTGACACCGTTTCAGACGGATCGCCTGGCGGTAGTTAAGAATACATCCAATTCCTTTTCGCCTCGAACCCGGGAGGAGCTGCAGGACCAGAAATGGGTGGTGCGCGAAAAGGGATCCGGGACCAGGGAATCGTTTGATTATGTGATGAATGCAAACGGGATACGTATACGTTCACTTCTGATGATCAGCAGCACGCAGGGGGTTAAAGAAGCTGTTAAAAGCGGTCTTGGCTTATCTTTGTTATCAGAAGCAGCGATTGAGGAAGAACAAAAACACAACTCGCTGGAGCTTTTATCCATTGAAGGCATCGATGCAAAAAGGTTTTTTTCCTATGTACTTCCAAAAAGAACAGAGCGGACAAAAAATATTCAGTTTATGATCCGATGCCTGACAGAGAATTACTGACGTTTGTTGCCTTCTTTTTTATAGTTTTCTACAAAAACTAATTTGTTGTATACTAATACCGCAATCTTAGGGGAATTACTGATGATGGTTTTATATTCACCGCTGTATAAAGCATTCTGTTCAACATAAAAACGGAAGCTTACTATACTGAAATGAGGAATGGGTAAATGATTCAAATTGAACCATTTTTGCGCAATGATCAGTTTAATTTTATTAAAGAGCATGTATGGAAATTCGCCCATGCGCACGCTACAGTAAAAGATGCTGATGTAATCAGTGCATTAAAGCACAGTGCCTTTGATCAAATTATTAACAGCTTTCATTCGATGAACGATGAGCAGGAACGCCTGTTAGAAAAGATTCTTTATGTAGAGGACAGCACTCAGGCAGAGCAGATGCTCGGTGAGTTGAAAATGTATGTTGTTCCATTCCCGGCTGTAACTGTAGAACGGATTAAAAAGCTGTTTCCAAAGGCGAAAAAGCTGACAATGCCATCATTGGAAGATGAGGAACTGAAAAATATATCTTATCTGGGCTGGAATGACATCCGCGCAGAACGAAAATATATTATTACTACGGACCAGAGGAGATTGACGGGTGTGTTTGGGACATTTCGGAATACTCCTGGAAAAGGCATCTGTACGATCTGCAGCAAACAGGAAGAGACAGGGCTTTTTATGGCAGTAGTGAAGGCCGGAAAAGAAACATATACGAGCCGGGGCAACTATATCTGCCAGGACAGTCGCAGGTGCAATGAAAATATTACGGATCTCCGGCAGCTTGAAACGTTCATGTACCATTTGAAAAAGTGAATACTATAAAAGCCGGGGTAAGGAACGTTTCCCCCGGCTTTTATATATTATTGCAGTGTATGCAGATGAATGGTCCCGTCTCTTGTATAATCGTCGATTTCCTGACGGATGTGGTCTGCGAGGCCGATTTGCTTCATCGTATCAAAGATGGAACACGCCTGATCCCAGTCCTGAAGAGCGGATTCATCAAATCCCAGCACCAGAAGGTTTTGTCCCCGCTGATAAAGCAGTTCCCCTAAAACGTAGCTGTTCTGAAGGTCAATGCAGCGGTTGATTCCCTTTGAACACCAGTCGATGGATTGCTGGTAAGCACCCTGATAGGTCAGCGCTTTAGTTAAAGTATATGTCAGCTTTAATTCAATGTATTTATTCTCCGGGTGCACCAGGCTCTGATGGTCCTGCAGCGCTTTCCGGCATACGTCCGCAGCTTTTTTGTATTCGTGTTCAAGGTTGTAAATAATCGCCATGGCGTTTATGATTTCACCCTTACGCTCCGTATAAATTCCTTTGTGGTACGCATCGAGGGCAGAAGAAGCCAGTTCGAGAGCCCGCTCCGGATCTTTGTCCAGTTCGTAGGCGCAAATAGCTTTATGCCAAAGCATGTACTGCTCATAATAGCCGATTTTAAAAATGGGGTTGTCTTCCTCCCTGGAAAGAAGCTCCCGCATCGAAACGTAATCATGCTCGAACCGGCACGTTTCAAGCATACTGAATACAGAGCGGACGTAGTCGCTGCGGTCTGTTAACGCTTCTTCAAAAAAGTAATACATGCTGGCTCCGAGCCGTTCAGCAATATAAAACATGGTGCTTGAATATGGAACGATGGTACCCTTCTCAATTTTACTGATCTGCGCCTGGGTACAAATATCTTTGGCAAGCTCCTTTTGTGTGTAGCCCCGGTATTTTCGCAGCTCCTGTATTTTATTTCCCACCCGTGAAAAATCCATCAATATAGTTCTCTCCCTATCTCTCAAATATTCCTATAATTATTTTACGGGAAGAAATCTGTAGAAAAAAGAGGAAAGTCTTAGGAAATTGATCGATTTTGAAGTCAGAAGCGGAAAACACTCTTTTTATAGTTCGAATATACTAAAACGAACATATAATAAAGAGGTGAAGAAATGAAAAAGGCAGGTTTATGGTATGCTGCGTTCATTGTAATAATGATAGCAACAGCTGCACCGGTTCAGCAGACAGCGCCGGTGGCAGGTGAAATTATAACGAGAGACATTCCACATCAATATTAAAAACAAGCCGCGGACATCATTGATGCCTGCGGCTTGTTTCTTTATACTGCTTGGCTTTCTCAACATATTCGAGGCGGATGCGCTCCATGTCTTCTTTGTCCTCTTCAGTGAGGTCACGAACGACTTTGGCCGGACGTCCAAAGGCAAGTACGCCGGCAGGAATTGTTTTTCCGGGCGGGACCAGGCTGCCGGCACCGATGAACGCTCCTTCACCGATCTCTGCACCGTCAAGCACTGTAGACCCCATGCCGATGAGTGCCTTCTTTCTTACAATGGCGGAATGAAGCATCACCTGATGACCGACAGTAACGTCGTCTTCAATAATCAAAGGATGCTTCGGGCTTTGGTGCAGCAGGCATTGATCCTGCACATTGACTCTGCTGCCAATCAGCGTAGGTGCTACGTCCCCGCGAATAACGGTGTGAAACCAAATGCTCGATTCTTCGCCGATGGTAACGTCACCAGTGATGACCGTGAAATCTGCTAAAAAAACAGTGGGAGCAATGGAAGGGTACTGGTTGTTGTACGGATAAATCATAAAAAACCCACACTTTCCGAAATTTATTCTGCATTTCTAATGCAAGTGTAGCAAAAATAATAGTAAAATAAAGAAAGATATATTTCCCGGGGTACTGGATTGAGGAAAAAGGGGGCGATAATAGTGGAAAAAAGATTAGTGGACCGCCCGCGTGGAGTTGTTGTGCTGGTTCATGGATCAGGAGAACACTACCGGCGGTATGAATGGCTGATCCATGTATTGAAGCGCCAGCATCTGCATGTGATAACCGGAGATCTGCCGGGACATGGGGAAACTGAAGGACGAAGAGGACATATAGACAGCTTCCGTGAATACACAGATACAGTATATGAATGGTACAGAGAAGCAGCTTCCTTTAAGCTGCCTATTTTTATGCTTGGGCACAGTATGGGAGGATTAATTGTCATTCGGGCGGTATCCGAGCGGTACATGCCAGTGAAAGGAATTATTTTATCCTCTCCGGCACTCGGATTATACGAATATCCAAACAGGATCCGGGAGCTCTCCGGGAGGCTGGCGCACCGGCTTATGCCGGGTAAACCTCTCCGGACCGGCATCCAGGCCGAGTATCTAACAAGAAATCCGGAAACAAGAGCAGAATACCAAAGGGATGAATTGGTGAATGATACGGTCACCGTCCGCTGGTACCAGGAAATGATCCGGTCAATGCGGATCAGTCTGGCGCAGCCGGAAAGCTTTCCGGATACTCCACTTCTGGTTATGCAGGCCGGAGAGGATTATATTGTTGATAAAGAAGCGACTGTCCGTTGGTTCAACCGGCTGCATACATCTGAACGGACGATCAAAATATGGAATAATCTTTATCATGAAATATTAAATGAGCCGGAGCAGGAACGAGTAGTAAGATATATCATTCACTTTATGAACCAGCATTCCTAATATGAACCAGCCAATCAAGGAGGCCTTTTGAAATGTCAGCACCAACGTCTATACCAACTATTATGTATTACGGAGTGAAGCAGACCCTGCCGGCTGCCCGCCAGTATTTAAGCGAATGGAAGCAGAAAGCAGAGCAGATCCCGGATAATTTATACCGCCAGGCAGCGCTTGAAGCAATTGATGAAAAAACCTTTCATTACGAAGGTGGATCGCTCTATGCATTGATTGCCCCGGAGCATATCCGGAGCGAGTTACTTCGTTTTATTGTAGCCTATCAAAATATCAGCGATTATTTGGATAGTATCTGTGATATGAGCCAGGAGGAGGGCGTAACCTTTTATCGTGATATTCATGAAGCCTTGAAGCATGCCCTGGATCCCGGAGCCAGTCAGCAGGATTACCTTAAAAAGAAAAAAGGGGACGGGGACGGCGGCTTTTTAAAAGACTTGGTTGAAACGTGCCAGTCTGCTCTGCAGAGCTTTCCGGGCCTTTCTGGTGCTCAGCCGTATATGGAGGAGCTGTCCATGTATTACAGGGAGATGCAGATATACAAGCATATTGATGTCAATGAGCGTGAAGCAAAGCTGATAGAGCTTTATGAGCACTTTAAAGACCGGATTCCGCCGATGGCCTGGTATGAATTTTGCGCTGCGTCCGGATCGACGCTCGGTATCTATGCACTGGCCGGGTACGCTGCCCGTTCGCCGCTTGCAGAGCTTCAGGCGAAATCGATTAAAGAAGCCCATTTTCCTTATGTACAGGGAATGCACATTCTGCTTGATTACTTTATTGATCAGGAGGAAGACGTGGAGCAGGGCTCTCTGAATTTCACCGAAAAATACGCCTCAGCCGGCCATATGATGTCCCGACTGGAATTTTTCAAGTCCGAGGCCGACAAAAAAGTAGCCAAGCTGCCGGAGGCCGGGTTTCATAAACAACTAAACAAAGGTCTTCTCTCCATTTATTTGTCCGACGAAAAAGTACAGGCAAATGAAACAATGAAGCAGCAGGCAAAGCACCTGCTCCGCTTTGGCGGCATCACCTCGCTTATTTACTATTGGAACTCGTGGATGTACCGGAAAAAAATATAAACAAAGAACCGCCTCTTCCGAAAAAGAAAAGGCGGTTCTTCTTTACATATCAGCCGTATCAAGCGACGTCAGTTCTCCGGTCTCCGGGGAAATAACAAGGCCGTGCACTGGGGTTCCCGGTGGGAGAAGCGGATGATTTCTCATAACCTGGACCGATTGATGCACATTGTCCTCCACATCCGAAAAGCCGCGCAGCCATTCGTGCACGGAGACTCCCTCAGCATGCATCACTGCCTCTGCATCGGATGAAACTCCGCGGTCGTACGCTTTTTCAAGCACCTGGCCGGCCTGAAGACCAGTCATGCCGCATCCGTAATGTCCGACGATCAGAACCTCTTCTGCTTTTAATTCGTATAAGGCAACCAGAATACTGCGGGTAATACTATCATATGGATCCGTAATCATTGCCCCGGCGTTACGGATCAGCTTTGCATCCCCATTCTGGATGCCCATAGCTTTAGGGAGCAGTTCAATGAGCCGGGTATCCATACACGTTAAAACGACGATACGCTTATTTGGGAATTTATCCGTTTGAAAAGCTTCATATTCTTTGTTTTGAACAAACTGCTGATTGTGCTCTAAAATAGATTTCACCACTTCTGACATGATTCATCATCCCTTCGTAGATATATGTGAATAAGCTTGAACTAATTTGGATAAATAAGGAGTTTCTTCTGCTGTTTTTTCAAAGGTTAACACATAGGGGGGCGTCTTTTCCTGAAATTCCAGGCTGTACCGCAGCACCCGTACTTCGTCTTCCGAAAATTCAGCAGCAAGGTTCTCAACGGCTGTACGTTCTGCATTTCCTCCCGGGTGGCCGTGGTAAATGACCACGATAACCGGAACGCCTGACGGGAACGTATGAAGATAAGAAAGAACCGCTGCAGTTGTAGAAGAAGCAGACGTCACAATCTGTTTATCGCTCCCCGGCAGATAACCGAGGTTAAAAACGGCTGCACGGATGCTGGTTTTTTCCTCATCAGTGAGCAGAGACGCTGCGTATTCATGACTGCAGTGATGCAGCGTGACGTATGGCTCCAGGCTTTTCTTTTGTAATCGTGCGTATGTAGCCTGGATGGCTTCGCTTTGAATGTCAAAGGCATGCACATGTCCGGAAGGAGACACCGCGTCTGCAAGAAAGGCGGTATCCCCGCCATTTCCACAAGTGGCATCAATTACAGTGTCCCCGGGACGGATATTTTGTGCAATCATCCAATGGGCGAAAGCCACGGCTTTCGGCAGAGTCATAAAGCTGCCGGGGCAGGCTGATAATATTTTCCCTGCCAGCTGTGTCTGCGAACCTGTTCTTTATGAATTTCATTTAGTACTTCAAACTTGTTCACGCTCCACATCGGTCCGATAAGAAGCTCGGTCGGCCCGTCACCGGTGATGCGGTGAATGAGCATATCAGGCGGCAGAATTTCGAGCTGATCCACGACAAGACTGACGTACTCATCCCGGCCGAGAAACTCCACCATTCCTTTTTCATACTGCTTGACCATCGGTGTCTTTTTCAGCAGGTGGAGCAGATGAATTTTAATACCCTGAACGTCCAGGTCAGCCACGGCCTGGGCCGTTTCCATCATCATTTGATGGTCCTCCTGTGGAAGGCCGTTAATAATATGGGAGCATACGCGGATGTTATGCTTGCGGAGCTTGTCGACGCCTTCTTTATAGCACTCAAAGTCGTGAGCCCGGTTGATTGTTTCAGCAGTCGTTTCATGCACTGTCTGCAGCCCGAGCTCGACCCACAGGTAGGTGCGTTCATTCAACTCGGCCAAGTATTCGACTACATCGTCCGGGAGGCAGTCCGGGCGCGTCGCAATGGAAAGACCAACGACGTTATCCTGGGCGAGTACTGCTTCGTACATTTCCCGCAGTTCTTCAACAGGGGCGTAAGTATTGCTGAATGCCTGGAAATAACCAATGTATTTTCCGTTTTTCCATTTCTTGTGCATACGGTCTTTAATTTCATGAAACTGGGTCACCACATCGTCGGCACGGTTGCCGGCAAAATCCCCGGATCCTGCCGCAGAACAGAACGTGCAGCCGCCGTGGGCGACATTTCCGTCACGGTTTGGGCAGTCAAATCCACCGTCGAGCGGTACTTTAAAGATTTTATGGCCGAATGATTCCTTTAAATGATGATTCCATGTATGATACCGCTTCTCTCCCCAGACAAGCGGCTGTTCGTTAGATAATTCCGAGCTCATGAAGAGCCTCTCCTTCCATCGTGCATAAAATATTCTTTCTTATTTTAGCATGTTTTGCCTGTATTCCCAAAGTGCAAAGGAAAAGAACCACGTAGAAAGGCTTGACAGCAGGGGGATAAATTCATAAAATATCAAGTATTGAATATCGGCGTACTTTGTTTATCGTTATGCACCCAGCAGACGCTTGACGAAAACGGGTGAGCGAAGCGTCAGAGTCGGAAACGCACTTGAGTGGCGTGTGCGCGTCCCGCCGTTTGTTTCGTGGAATTTAAGCCTCTCGTCCCTGCTTTCCAGCTGGGAGAGAGGCTTTTTTTACAGATAAAATCAGTACAGATGCTCCAACTATTTAAAGGAGGAACGACAATCATGGCATATCCCCACCAACAGATAGAACCTAAATGGCAGTCATACTGGGAGGAAAATGAAATCTTTGCCGTATCCAACGCAGATACCGGCGCCCCGAAATATTATGCACTGGATATGTTTCCTTATCCTTCCGGAGCCGGCCTGCACGTAGGCCACCCCGAAGGCTACACAGCAACAGACATCACCTCAAGAATGAAACGCATGCAGGGCTACGATGTGCTGCATCCGATGGGCTGGGACGCTTTTGGCCTTCCGGCGGAGCAATTTGCACTCGATACCGGGAAAAATCCGCGGGAATTCACCCAGGCAAACATTGCCAATTTCAAACGCCAAATTAAGGAACTGGGATTCTCCTATGACTGGGCGAGAGAAATTAACACGACAGACCCCGATTACTACAAATGGACTCAGTGGATTTTTACAAAGCTTTATGAACACGGTCTCGCGTACATTGACGAAGTGCCAGTCAACTGGTGCCCGGCGCTTGGAACAGTTCTCGCCAATGAAGAAGTGATCGATGGGAAAAGTGAGCGCGGCGGACATCCAGTGGAACGCCGGCCGATGAAGCAGTGGATGCTCAAGATTACAGCCTATGCTGATCGTCTGCTTGAAGACCTGGACGGCCTGGACTGGCCGGACAGCATTAAAGAAATGCAGCGCAACTGGATCGGCCGTTCGGAAGGAGCAGAGCTGACCTTTCACGTTGAAGGGAAGGATCTTTCGTTTGATGTATTTACGACCCGTCCGGATACATTGTTCGGTGCGACCTACTGTGTGTTTGCCCCGGAGCATGAGTATGTAGAGGAAATTACTGCGCCGGAGCAGAAGGAAGCTGTAGAGAAGTACCAGCACGAGGCAGCTATGAAAAGTGATCTTGAACGCACAGAGCTGCAAAAGGAAAAATCCGGCGTATTTACAGGCTCCTACGCGATCAACCCGGTGAATGGTGAACAAATGCCGATCTGGATTGCTGATTACGTTCTCGCTACATACGGCAGTGGAGCGATTATGGCTGTGCCAGCGCATGATGAGCGGGACTACGAATTTGCGAAAACATTTGATCTTCCGATTGTGGAGGTAGTTGAAGGCGGAGACACATCCAAAGAAGCGTATACTGAGGACGGACCGCACGTAAGGTCCGAGTTTCTGAACGGTTTATATAAAGACGAAGCTATTGGAAAAATGCTCGAATGGCTTGAAGAAAAAGATATTGGCCGGAAAAAAACAACCTACCGTCTGCGTGACTGGCTCTTCAGCCGCCAACGGTACTGGGGAGAGCCGATTCCGGTTATTCACTGGGAGGACGGTTCGATGACGACGCTTCCGAAAGAAGAACTGCCGCTCGAGCTTCCGGAAATGGATGAGTTCCGTCCTTCAGGCACCGGCGAATCGCCGCTTGCCACCAATACGGAATGGCTGGAGGTCACTGACCCGGAAACAGGCATGAAGGGACGCCGGGAAACAAACACTATGCCGCAGTGGGCCGGCAGCTGCTGGTACTTCCTGCGTTTTGCTGATCCGGATAACGATGAAGAGCTTGCTTCCAAAGAAGCGCTTGAGAAATGGCTGCCGGTTGATTTATATATCGGCGGCGCGGAACACGCAGTGCTTCATCTGCTGTACGCACGGTTTTGGCACAAGTTTTTATATGATATCGGAGTAGTACCTACAAAAGAGCCGTTCCAGCGGCTGTACAACCAGGGAATGATTCTCGGGGAAAACAATGAAAAAATGAGTAAATCAAAAGGGAATGTCGTGAACCCGGATGAAATTATTCGTACCCACGGGGCAGATACGCTGCGGTTGTATGAAATGTTCATGGGCCCGCTTGACGCTTCAATTGCCTGGTCCAACAGCGGCCTGGACGGAGCGAGACGTTTCCTGGACCGGGTCTGGCGCTTAATTGTAACCGACGAAGGCTCTATCCGTCCGGAGATTCGGGAGGAGGAAGCATCGGAATCGTTTGCACGTACGTATCATCAGACGGTGAAAAAGGTCACCGAAGAATTCACTGAACTGCGGTTTAATACCGGTATCAGTCAGCTGATGGTCTTTGTCAACGAAGCGAACAAGCAGGAGACACTGCCGAAACAGGAATTAAAAGGGTTTCTGCAGCTGTTGAGCGCTATCGCTCCTCACCTGTCCGAAGAGCTGTGGAGCCGTCTCGGGGAGGAGCGTTCGATTTCACGAAGCAACTGGCCAGTACACGATGAGCAAATGCTTATTGAAGAGGAAGTTGAAATAATCATTCAGGTTAACGGGAAGCTCCGGGCAAAAGCAGTTGTCCCAAGAGATGCTGACGAGAAGGACCTTGAATCAACGGCCATGGAACAGGAAAAGATTGTGCAGGAGCTTGAAGGGAAGACAGTGCGAAAAGTCATTGCCATTCCAGGGAAGCTTGTAAACATTGTAGCTAATTAAAAAAAGCTGGCCGCATGAGCGGTCAGCTTTTTGAATAGGAAGGAGGCGTTTCGGATTGCGCAGTTAGCTGCTCGGATGCCGATTTTCCAGCGATATAGCCGGTGGAGAAGGCACAGGTGATGTTAAAGCCGCCAGTGTAGCCGTGAATGTCTAAAATTTCCCCGCAGAAAAATAATCCGCTTTTCAGCCTGGATTCAAGCCGTTTTGGAAACACTTCTTTGATGGACACCCCGCCGCCGGTTACAAATGCTTCTTCGATGGAAAGCGTTCCATCTGCCGGAAAACGAAAATCGGTAAAAAAGAGAGCAAGGGCACGCAGTTTTTTATTCGCTGCCTCACCGATGATCATGGTGCTGGAAATACCTGCTTCCTGCAGGAAAAACATCAGCAGTCGTTCCGTGGTAAGACCCTTCAGGGCATTTTTAACCGTTTTTGCTTCATGAGTTTTTTTCAGCGAGACAAGGCGCTGAAACATGGATTCATGATTTTCCTCGGGATATAGGGAAAGGCTGAGCTCTATCTGATCAGCTTTGTATTTTCTTAAGGCTTTCACCACATACTGGCTGCATCTCAGTCCGATTGGTCCGGAAACACCAAAATGGGTGAAAATCATGTCACCGGTATGGGTTTTAATAGCTTTGCCGCCCGGCCGGTAAACAGTAAGGGCAACGCCGGAAAGCGAAATTCCCTGAAGCGTGCGGTCCTGGATATAAGCGGCGGGAGAAGTAATAGGCACCTCCGTCGGATACAGCTCCGTAATTGTATGCCCGGCCGCCTCCGCCCAGGGATAGCCATCCCCAGTGGAACCGGTTTTGGGCACGGACTTGCCTCCGGAAGCAATAATAACGCGGTCAGCCTGAAGGTAGGTGCCGTCCTCTAAATAAAGCCCCTGGACCTGGGTATCGCCGTAATCGATGGAAGCGACTTTGGTATTGGTTCGTGTCTGGACCCCGAGCCGTTCCATTTCCTCAAGCAGCGTATTTACGACAGTAATAGCTTTATCGTTAATAGGAAACATTCGGCCCATGTCTTCTTCCTTCAGGTCGATACCAAGATTTTCGAAAAAGCGGATAATATTTTCATTATCAAAGATGGAAAACGGGCTGTGCATAAATTTGCCGTTACCGGGAATGTGTTCGATCAGCTCTTTTCGTTCCATGCGGTTCGTGACGTTGCAGCGGCCGCCGCCGGAAATGGCGAGCTTTCTTCCAAGCTTGGATCCCTTATCTATTAATGTAACATCGGCGCCGTGCTCTGCGGCAGCAACCGAGGCCATTAATCCTGCAGGGCCGCCGCCGATAACAATGACGTTCGTCATTTATTCATTCTCTCCTTACGAGTGCGAAGCATAGCTCATGAAGATTAAAATGCTTCGTAATCGGTTATAATAGCTGTATTGTATCATAAGAGAAAATTTATTTTTACACAAGGATAAAGGAGGCGGCTCCAATGCTGCGAAAGCTTGAACTATCTACAAATGAACATGCAGAAATGATAGATGTTACCGAGAAGATCCGTACGTATGTGAAGGAGGAGGGGCTCGACCACGGGGCGGTGATCGTCTATTCCCCGCATACGACGGCCGGAATTACTGTAAATGAAAACGCTGATCCAAACGTCCAGCGTGATATGCTCATGCGTCTCGATGAAGTGTATCCCTGGGAGCATGAAAAATATCGGCATGCCGAGGGAAACTCTGCTTCACACTTAAAAGCAAGTACGGTGGGGACGCAGCAGACGATCATTGTAGAGCAGGGAGAGCTCGTGCTGGGGACATGGCAGGGCATCTATTTTTGTGAATTTGACGGTCCTCGAAAGCGAACGTTTTATATTAAAGGATTAAGTGACGTATAATAAAAAGCACGCCCGTTTATCCAGAACGGGCGCTTTCTTTTGCCTCCGGTATTAATTTTCAGGCAAAGGGACGCCAGAATGGAAAATAGTATGGTAAAATTCGCATAGAAAGCAAAAGACGATTACACGATGGAGCTGAACATAAGAATGTCTGATTCAAAATTTTTGCGGGGAACGCTTCTTTTAAGCATAGCAACGTTTATTTCAAAATTTTTAGGAATGATTTACATATTTCCTTTCGCAGCCATGGTTGGCCAGCAGGGGATCGCGCTTTATCAATACGGCTACCAGCCGTACACATTAATGCTTAGTGTAGCTACGCTTGGGATACCAATGGCTATGTCAAAATTTGTATCCAAATATAATGCGATGGGGGATTTTGAAACAGGCCGAAGGTTGTTTAAGTCGGGTCTTTTTTTTATGACTCTGACCGGGATTGCCGCGTTCCTTATTTTATTTTTCGGTGCTCCGCTTATCGTAAATTTAATATCATTTGATTCGAGTGAAGCTTTTACGTCAGATGATATTGTATTTACGATCCGCATGGTCAGCTTTGCTTTAATGATAATTCCGACGATGGCAATCATGAGGGGGTTTTTTCAGGGCCACCAGTCGATGGGGCCTACAGCGGTTTCCCAGGTTATAGAGCAGGTTGTCCGTATCGTATTCATTTTGGCTATGGCTTTGTTTATTCTGTATGCTGTCGATGGAAATCTTGGAACAGCTATTGGCTTTGCCACCTTCGGTGCGTTTGTCGGTGGGCTGGCCAGCATGGCCGTACTGATTTTTTACTGGAAAAAAAGACAGCGCTTTTTGCAGCGGGAACAGGCTGGAAGCACGGTGTCGAGTGATCTTCCGTTAACAAGCATGTACAGTGAACTTATCCGGTACGCTCTGCCGTTGTCCCTCGTCGGACTGGCCATTCCACTGTTTCAGATGGTGGACATGTTCACCTTTACCCGGGCGTTGGAGCAGACCGGTGATTGGACGTCCGGGCAGATTCAGACCGCCTACGGAGCGTTCGCAGGGTCTTCACATAAGCTGATTCTCATACCGGTAGCAATAGCCACCGCAATGTCAATCACCCTTATCCCAACCATCACAAAATCCTTTACAGGCAATGATCAGGATCTGCTTCAGCGCCAGATTACGCAGACGTACCAGGTGATTTTGTTTTTATCGGTGCCTGCCGCGGTTGGACTGTCGCTGCTTGCAAGGCCAACATTTGGTGTGCTGTTTGGAACAGAGTCACTGGAAATAGGCAGCTACGTGCTGCAGCATTATGCGTATGCGGCGATCGTTTTCTCCCTTTTCTCGGTGAGTGCAGCAGTGCTGCAGGGAATCAACCGCCAGAAATATGCCATTGCCTCCCTGCTGCTGGGTTTACTGGTGAAAATTATCAGTGCGTATGTACTTCTTTTGCTTCTTGGACCGGTCGGTGGAATTTACAGCACGATTATTGGATTTACATGTGGAGTAATATTTAACGCCTGGGCGATTGCGAAGTTTACCGGTTTTCATTTCGGAGGCGTCTCGCGCCGGGCAGGTACAGTAGTTCTTCTATCTGCAGTAATGGGCGTTGGCGTCTTAATTACAAGAAACGGCATGGAAGTTTTATTTGCAGGAAGCGGCTGGGTGGATTTATTTATGGTGGAAATCATCAGTGTTGTTGTCGGTGGTGTGCTGTTTATGGCCCTTGCCATGAAAAGCGGCCTGGCGGAAAAAGTACTTGGAAAACGCTTTTCGGCATAGATAAAACTGCTGCTTTCTAATCTTTTGTTCAGGCAGGTATGGTGATATAATTAATACACTTTATGGAAATGAGACAAACGCATCAAGCCGCCCAAAAACAGCGCGGCATTAGAGGTGAAACATGAAAACGTGGAGATATAAAGATTACGACTGGCTCTTGATCGGTGCGGTCGCGCTCTTAACACTGTTTGGCATCATTATGGTGTACAGCGCAAGCTTTCCGCTCGGAATGAGGGCTTATGATGATGCGGCCTTTTTTCTTAAGCGGCAGATAATGTTTTTTATTATAGGAGTAGGTGTGTTTGCTTTCATGATGCATGTGCCTTATGAAAAGTGGAAAAAAACAACGCCTTTATTGATAGGATTATCCATTTTTTTACTTATGCTCGTACTTGTAATAGGTAATGAAGTAAATGGGGCGAAAAGCTGGATCGGCTTTGGCCCGATAAACATTCAGCCCGCGGAATTTGTAAAATTGAGTTTGATTATTTATCTGGCTCAGGTTTATTCCCAAAAACAAAAGTATATTGACTCGTTTATGAAAGGGGTCATGCCTCCGCTTGTCGTTGTCGCTGTGCTGCTTGGATTTATTGTGATGCAGCCTGACGTCGGGACAGCCGCGGCCCTGATGATGACAACAATTGTAATTGTCTTTTTATCAGGAGCAAAGTTTCGGCATATGTTTATGCTCGGAGGAGTGGCTGCAGCTTTATTTGCTTATATTGCGCTGACAGAACCGTACCGCCTGGCCCGGCTGGTATCCTTTATGGACCCATTTGCGAATGCAGATGCTGTAGGCGGAGGGAGTTATCAGCTGATTCAGGGCTACATTGCGATTGCCCATGGCGGGCTGTTCGGTGTGGGACTGGGAGAGAGTGTGCAAAAAATGAATTATCTTCCCGAGGCGCACACAGACTTTATTATTCCTATCATTGCCGAAGAGCTCGGGATTTTCGGGGTTCTGCTTGTAGTAGGTCTGTTGGGTGTTATCGCCTGGCGGGGCATAAAAATCGGGCTTAATGCTAAAGGACAATTTGGCACTCTTCTCGCTTTTGGTATTGTTTTTCAGCTTCTCAGCCAGGCTGTTATTAATGCTGGAGCCGTAGCGGGCATGATGCCGATTACCGGCCTTCCATTTCCACTTCTGAGCTACGGAGGCTCCTCTTTGTTGATAACGCTGGCGATGCTTGGGCTTTTGGCAAACATCTCCAGAAATAACAACCGGCTTGCCCGGGTACAGAATCAGGGGATCAATAAACCAACTTCCGCATAATGTAAAGAGACGTTGTTAACAGCAACGTCTCTTTTTCAGACTGGAGGACGGGCACCTGCTTTGAGGTGTTAAAGGAAACTCATCGAAATGTATTGGAGGAACAAAAATGTTAGTAGTGGGAGCCGGGAGACTGGCGAAGCTTGTAGCAGTGAAAAGTGAGCCTTTATCTGTCTCTGTGATGTACCGGGGCGGGGAAAAGGCCTGGATGAGAGAAACAACAAAGCAGATTTCACGGGTGGATGAGCTGGAGCTTCCCCGTTATCCCTATATATTTTTAGCACTGCCCCCGGATGGAATTAAAGATTTTATCTACTGGCACGGCCCGTATCTGGCTGAGGGAACTGTTATATATATCCCGGCAACGTCGCTTTACACAGAGCAGGTGGAAGTGCCTGCCCATGTACGTAAGGCCGCAGCCAAATTCGCAGGGCACGCTGAAAGAGCCACAGCCGGCAGTGAAGAAAATGTCTTTGTCGTTAACAGCTCCAGAAGCAGTGACCGAAAATATCTCCAAAGCTGGCTCGGGGATGCATTCACAGTCATAGAGGGAAGCGAGCAGGAGGTGGAAACGGCAAATAAGGCAGCGGTGGAAGAGACGCTGCGGATGATAGTGAATCTTGAAAAACGGCTGCAGGAGCAGAATGTATCACAAACAGTCCAAAAGGCTGTTCTCCGTCAGATTCCGGCCGGAGTTATTGAAGCTCACATGAACGGCTCGCACGGAGGATTTGCTGTAGGAATTCTCGAACAGATGGAAAGAGGTGATCGGCATGAGAATGGATAAATTACTGGCGGAGCTAGGCTATGGCACCCGCAAGGAAGTAAAAAAAATGCTGAAAAAAGGGGGCGTTTTTGTCGACGGGGCGCCGGTGAACAACGGGGCGGTTCAGGTGGATCCTGAAGAGCAGCGGGTCAGCGTATTCGGTGAGGACATTCACTACACCGAATTTGTTTATTTTCTAATGCATAAGCCTGCAGGGGTTATCAGCGCCACAGAAGACAGCGTTCATGATACGGTTCTGGATATTTTGGAACAGGAAGACGCGGTAAGAGAACCTTTTCCAGTGGGCAGACTTGATATTGACACCGAAGGATTGCTTCTGCTGACTAATGACGGCAAGCTTAACCATTTTCTTACGTCACCGAAGCATGGGGTGGTAAAAATATACCGGGCGGTACTCGAGCAGCCGATAGAAGAAAAGAATATTGAACATTTCAAAAAGGGTGTAAAGCTTGATGACGGCTATGTTTGTAAGCCTGCCGTTCTGCGAAGAGTGCCCGATACCCACCGGGAAGTGTATGTGGAAGTAACCGAAGGGAAATTTCACCAGGTGAAACGGATGTTTGAGGCGGTAGGCAATGAAGTCGTTTATTTAAAAAGAGAATCATTCGGACAGCTGTCACTCGACGAGGATCTACTGCCGGGAGAGTATCGGGAGTTAAATGATGATGAAATTCAGCTGCTTCGGGACAGCGTCGGCGAAAAATCAGAGGGAGCGGGCAGTGATGAGCTGTAGACTGCTGAGTGCAGATCTGGGAACGACGTCTTTAAAAGTAATGGTCCTGGACTGCGGAGGCCAGGTGGAAGGCAGTGCATCAGAGCCTGTCCAAACATATACCGACGGAGGGAATTACGAACAGAAGCCCTCAGATTGGTGGCAGAGCTTTAGAAAAGCATGCAGTACTCTGAAGAGTAAGGGGATTAACCTGGACGTTGATGGAGTCGTGTGCACGGGACAGATGGAGGACTTTATCCCTTTTAAAGATGGAAGAGCAGAAACGGCGGTTCTTTATTCTGATACCAGAGGGAGCAGGGGACTGACAAAGAGGCATTTGCCTCCGGACGTTGTGACGGCGTTTACAGGAAACGACTGGAAAGCGACCACTCCTCTAATGAAGTGGCTGGCGGACGAAGCCCCAGAGCGGTGGGACCAGGTACTCTTTGGTTCTAAGGATTATTTAATTTACCATTTAACGGGATCATCAGTCTGCGATCCGGTAAACGGCACTGTGACAGGAATGATGAACATACATACAAGAGCTTGGGAAGAAAAGCTGTGGGAAGGGAGCGGAATTTCCCGAAGCCAGCTTCCCCTTCTTCTGGAGCCCGAAGAAACAGCAGGCTATGTATTAAAGGAAGCTGCCAGTCAGACGGGCATACCAGCTGGAACCCCTGTTTACTGCGGCCTCGGGGACGGAGGCGCGGTGACTCTTGCTGCTAGTGCTCATGCGGGTAATGACCAGGGCTACGCGTACGCAGGAACAACAGGCTGGACGGCGGTACCTGCCGATACGCCGGCCGTATCAGAAGAAGGCAGTGTATTTTATCTGGCTGCGCCTCAGCATGGCCGGTTTATTAAAATCATGCCTCTGCTTAACATGGGAAATGTTCATCAATGGGCGGTGCATACGTGGTGCGGAGGCAACTTCGAAGCCTTTGAAAAGCTGATGGCCGAACCGGTTTCTGTGCCCGGTCGGCTCTTGTTTATCCCGTATTTAAATGGTGAAAGAAATCCGGTAATTGATGA
The DNA here is from genome assembly GCF_056034405.1 of Marinococcus sp. LNHM4E3-1. Classification (NCBI taxonomy): domain Bacteria; kingdom Bacillati; phylum Bacillota; class Bacilli; order Caryophanales; family Bacillaceae; genus Marinococcus; species Marinococcus sp. LNHM4E3-1. The sequence goes on from NZ_JBQLID010000011.1 coordinate 74,334, forward strand.
GAAAGCCAGGGGCGCATTTATCGGCATCGACGGTCAGGTAACGCAGACACACATGGCCAGGGCGGTGCTTGAAGGTCTGGCTTTTTCTTTAAAGCAGACCTTTGTTCAGGCCGGGCTTACTTCCTCGACACTCTTTCTTGTTGGCGGCGGCACTAAAAGCAGAGCTTTTCGCCAGACAGTGGCAGATGTTTTTCAGTGCAGGGTGCAGGTGAGTTCTGAACAGGAGCGTCTTGCTTCATTTGGAGCGGCTGCATGCGGCGTTAGAGCGATTCATACATGCTCGTGGGAGAAGGCAGCGAGAGCTGTGCAGAGTATAGATGAAGAAGAAATTATTGTCGCCCCTGACGTATCGAAAAAAGAAGAATTAGAGCAGAAGGAACGTCTTTTCACCGAAGCAGCCGGAAGAATGCGGGGGCTTTTTGATACGTGAAAAAGCGCCGGAAATTTAATTCCGGCGCCAGGCACAGATATAATCATTTCAGGAAGCTTTTACTTTTCGGGCAGTCGTCGTCCAGGCCCCTCTGGAAGGGCTGCTGACCAATTCATTGTATTCGAGCACGTTCAGGTCACGCTGAATAGTGCGCTGTGTAATTCCGAATTCGTCAACCAATTCCCCGGTGGTCACCGTTCCTCTCTTTTTAATATAGAGATAGATAGACTTAATACGGGTTATCATTCGGTCGGTGGACGTTCTCAAAAAACCACTCCTTAGCCAATGAATTTATGGCACTTGAAGACATGCCCGGGACTGCGCACGTAAGTAGGAATTATATTTGATGGCTTCGACTGTTTCTGCGTCAGCTGCTCTGTAAAACCTTCTGAAAAGAAACTCAGCAGCGGGTAGGATGAGAGTATTCAAAATATTTTGTAAGCGTCCCTGTAATTAATAGTTTATACTATTTATTTATATATCGCAAAATTTTTGTCAAAAAACTGCTCCATTCATCTGCGAATGAAAATAAAAAGCAAATGAAATGACGAATAATATGCAGGATTGTACGCTATTGATCTTCAAAAAGCAGAACGATCGAGAAAACCGCCTGCTTTATTTCACAGAAAGACAAATGTAAAAATTATGTAAAAAAAGACACCTTTTTGTGTAAAGGCGCCTTGAGTAAAGATATTTTAGTCATCGAATCGGAAAAGGTCAGTGGATAAATACCGTTCGCCGGTATCGCAGGCAATGGCAACGACAACCTGATCCGGTGACATCTGTTTGGCTGTTTCCATGGCAGCAAAGCAGGCAGCACCTGAAGAGGGGCCGACCAAAATACCTTCCTGGCCGGCGAGAGCTCTTGTAGTTTTATAGGCATCTTCATCGGTAATTTTGTAAATGTGGTCATATATATCCTGATTCAAAATTGGCGGTATAAACCCTGGACTGGTGCCGACAAGCTTATGGGGCCCGGGCTTTCCGCCGGAAAGAACCGGAGAGCCAAATGGTTCCACTACGTGAATTTGAACGTCGGGGTACAGCTCTTTTAATTTTTCCCCGGTTCCTGTTACAGTGCCTCCCGTACCGGATGCGGCAACGAAGCCAGCCAGCGGTTTGCCGATTTCTTTCATCGCTTCTTCAATTTCAAGTGCTGTACTTTCCCGGTGGGCATCCGAGTTGGCTTCGTTTTCAAACTGCATAGGCATGAAGCTGTCAGCAATTGTCTCTACAAGCTCATGAGCACGGGCAATGGCCCCGGGCATTTTCTTATCACCCGGCGTGAGTTCTACTTCTGCCCCGTAAGCCTTCAACAGGTTAATTCTTTCCTGGGACATCGTGTCCGGCATAACCAGTATTGCCCGGTAGCCCCGCGCAGCGGCGTTCATAGCAAGGCCAATACCGGTATTTCCTGAAGTCGGTTCTATAATAGTAGTATTTTCGTTGATTTTTCCTTCTTCTTCGGCCTGCTTCAGCATATTTTTTGCGGCCCGGTCCTTCACGCTTCCGCTCGGGTTTTGAAATTCAAGCTTCAAGTATACGTCTGCTCCCCCGGTATCCGGAAGACGGTTTAATTTAACTAAAGGCGTATCGCCGACTAGTTCTGACATATTATTTGCTACACGCATGATTGTTACACATCCTTTTCCTATCATTCATTCGTATATTCTAACACATTTACAGCGCTTATTCGTTCATAACAGCTTTGATGCAAGGAAGGGAGAGAAATCAATGGATAATCATTATTTTCTTGGCCTGCCGGTTCCAGAGAAGGCGAGATCCGTATGGGGAAATTGGAGTTCCCAGGTAAAAAACGATCTGCCTTTTAAGCAGTGGGTACATCCCCAGGATTTTCACATTACGCTCCACTTTTTTGGACAGCTTTCCCCGGAAGAGGTGGGCACCATTGAAAAAAAGATGAATGAAGTGAAATTACCGTGCCAGCCCGGACTCAGTCTCAATGGCGTGGATTCCTTCGGTCCAAAAGGGCGGGAGAACGTTTTATATACAAGGGTAGAGGCAGAAGAGGGCCTGTTTTCTTTATATAAAGAATGGAAAACTCAATTGAATGGTATGGGAATGAAGACCGGGCAGCGTCCGTATCGTCCTCATATGACCCTGGCCAAAAAGCGGATTAAAGAACTCGAATTCGCATGGCCGGCGGTGCCGCTTCCGGAAACTATATTTTTCGAGGCTGCTCACCTTCACCTTTATCGCATTCATCCAGGACGGAGTGTAAAATATGAAACAGTACATTGGGCGGAATTGACTTAGTAAAAGAGGGGACCATATGCGTTTAGTTAGAATTGTAATTCACATAGTAGTTTTATATGTATTTTACTGGATGGGCACCTGGGTCCAGGATGTGCTGCAGCTTCCGATCCCCGGAAGTATTATTGGCATGCTGCTGCTGCTTGCGGTTTTTGTTTTTACGGCAGCTACTCCAAAGTGGCTTCAGGATGGGTCCGGACTGCTGCTTGGGAATATGCCCCTGCTTTTTTTGCCTGTGACTGCCGGGCTGGTGGTGCATGGAGAGCTGTTTTCGCTGCTTGGAGCCGGACTGGTAGCCGCTGTGTTTATCAGTACGCTTCTTGTGATGGGAACAGGCTCGTGGGTGACACAGTATTTATTGAAAAAAGGAGAGAGGTCTCGTGAGTGAATGGTGGACAGCAGCAGCGGCCATTGCGGGAACGATAGCAGTGTACGCTGCTTCTAAAAGGACGTACCGGTGGTTTCCTGTTCCACTGATGCTTCCAATCGTTACCGGTACTATTGTTATCATATTGTTCTTATTGGTTTCTAGAATTCCGTACAGTGTCTACATGAACGGAGGCCAGTGGATAGAATCACTGCTTGGGCCGGCAGTAGTGGCGCTTGCCTGTCCGCTTTATCAACAAAGGCACCTGTTAAAAAGGTATCTGCTCCCAATTCTCAGCGGCATCGGGACAGGAGCAGTTATAGGTATTATTTCCGGGCTTGTGTTTACAGCGGCAGCTGGCGCGTCAAAAGAATGGGTGGCAGCGGTACTGCCTAAGTCGGTCACGACACCGGTAGCAATGGATATCACAACGACACTCGGTGGCGATGCGCCTTTAGCGGCAATGTTTGTTATGGTAGCGGGCATTGGCGGGGTAGTTGTTCACGCGAGGGTGATGGAGGTGATTGGCGTGACGGACCCGGTCGCTAAAGGAATAGGTATGGGCAGTGCCGCTCATGCAATAGGAACAGCCAAGTCGCTTGAAAACAGTGAAACAGAAGGAGCTGTCAGTTCGGTAGCCATGACAGTCAGCGCTGTTATTGTTGCCTTTTTGGCTCCATTGGCAGGTAATTTATTCCTTTAACGTGAATAATACTCAGACGATGACGATATTATATTAAAAGCGGAGTTCCGCAGTTTTTTGCGCAAATGCCGTAAAAATGCTGCGACGGGGAGAAGGGAGAGTTGAATGGCTCAATTAATAAAAATGAAAGATTACGCTTCGCGTTATGAACATCATTTTCTACATCAAAATGCGGAATTTTTATCAGCGAAGCAGGCATACTGGAAGCGAATGAAAACAGATTGGATGATCGCAAACAAATCGGCCCCAAAGGCACCGGAGGAGGAGCCGCTGGAGAAAAACAACCGAATGGGAAAAGCAGTGAACCGCTTAAAGTGGTGGAAGCATGAAAATGAAGAAGAGGTGGAAATAAACGAAAAGGATGCCTATTTGTTTTTTAAAGGAAAAACGCTCGAGGAACTGAAGGATATTTTTTACGATAACTGGTTTTTGATCCAATTGGAATGGGCTTCCTCCACCATTTCCGAAATTTCGATGATGGATCCGAAATTGAAATATGACTATCGCCTGCGCACCCTGCTCCGGGAGCTCCCCGATACGTATTTTGTTATGTATTATCCAGTATTCCATACAAAGCAGACCACCATGGAGGGCGCTATTACAATCATCGGTCCTGTCGGAATAGACGTTATACACATTTTAGAAGGCACAATGTATAGTGTATTCGAGCCGGCAGACAGCAGATTCTGGAAGGAGTATGTGAACCAGAACCAGCATACCTTTGTCAGCCCGGTGCTTGCCTTGAAAAGAACAATGAATGTAGTGGAAGCCGTATTAAAACAAGCGGGGACCACCTTCCCCGCTCAGGCGACGGTTGTTTCTCCCGCTTCGATCATTGATAATCGTGAAATTTTATATGCTCATACAGCAGACAAACGTGAGTACAAACGATGGATGGAAAAGCGCATCACCAATCCATCTCCGGTGAAAAACCGGCAGCTGTTTTCTGCTGATGCGCTGATGGAGCAGACTGCGACCGTTTCTGTACTCCGGAGCGAAATCTACTCCCCGGGCGAGTATGACGAATAAGAAGGGACTATCGAAAAACAATCGTTTTATTGTCATCGACTATAACGCGGTCTTCTGCATGCCAGGTAACGGCCCTTGCCAGCGCAATTTTTTCAGCATTGCGCCCGGTAATTTTTAAATCGTTGGCATTGTACTGGTGATTAACCCGAAGTACGTCCTGTTCAATAATCGGCCCTTCATCCAGGTCGTTGGTCACGTAATGGGCAGTAGCCCCTATTAGCTTTACGCCACGCTCGAAAGCCTGCCTGTAAGGATTCGCTCCGATAAAGGCGGGAAGAAATGAGTGATGGATATTAATTATTTTTGCCGGGTAGTGAGCGACAAAATCCGGCGACAGTATTTGCATGTAACGGGCCAGGACAAGGAAATCAATCGGATACTGCTCAAGTGTACGCAGTATTTTATTTTCTGCTTCCGGCTTAGCGTTTTTCTCTATGGGTATGTGATAAAAAGGAATTTCATAGCTTTCGACCACATTTTTCAGCGTCGTATGGTTACTGATAACGCAGCTGATATGAATAGGAAGTTCTCCGGAACGCCATCTCCACAATAATTCTGTTAAACAGTGGTCTTCTTTTGAGATGAAAATCGCAACACTTTTTTTGCGGTCTTCGCGCTCTAAAGACCATTCCATGCCAAAATGTTCAGCGATAGGAAGAAACTCTTCTTTTACCTGGTAAAATTTGTCCGGATACGGAGAAATGGAGAAGACGATTCTCATAAAAAAACGTCCGCCCTCCGGATCATTTGTATGCTGGGCAGAATGAATAATATTAGCACCATGCTGGTGCAGGAAATCAGATATAGCGGCTACAATCCCCGGCTGGTCCGGGCAGGTAATCAGCAGCCGGCCATTACCGAATGAGCGGTCTGACATAGTAACGTCCTCCTTCAGATAAGCAGTTGTCATGTAATAATGAACGGAATTACTATACCACTCTGAATGATGGAAAAAAAGGGGAAGTTACGAAGCGGGATTAAATAGAAGATATTCGGAAGAAGAGCATCTGAGAGGTCGGTCACAAGTATTTTGGTCGATTGACTTATAAATTCAATGTTTGCTATTATTAAGAACGATTCGCTGTAAAATTAAAAACGTAAACAGAAACACTTTTACCCGCACGAGAAGTAGAGGAGATCATTTCATAGAGGGTATTTTATACATACAATTAAATAAAATAAGACAAGCATGGGAATAAAATATTGTTAAAAAGGATCGGCTATGAAATATTCAGACCACTATGATAGATCGAAGGTGAAAGTATTGGAACTGCTGATGGGAGACGGATGGACGATTGAACCAGCCGGTGGCTCTTCAGGAGAAGCGTACCTCGCGCGTGCCGGGGAACAAGTGTTATTTCTGAAAAGAAATTCTTCTCCATTTCTTGCTGTGCTTTCGGCAGAAGGAATAGTGCCTAAACTGCTTTGGACAAAGCGCCAGGCTAACGGTGACGTAATTACCGCCCAGCGCTGGGTTGACGGCCGCGAATTAACAGGCGGCGATATGGATAATACACGTGTGGCTCAGCTGCTATCCAAAATTCATTCGTCGAGCGAACTGCTGGATATGTTTAAGAGAATAGGAAACCATGCCCGCACGCCGGAAGCGACAATCGCTGTATTAAGAGAGCAGCAGGAGCAGCTTCCGTATATTACAACTTCAATGGCAGCGGCTCTCGAAGAACTTGCAGGGACATCGGGTGAAGTCCAGCCTCCCCGTCTCGTGGTCTGTCACGGTGATATGAACCATAATAATTGGATGTTTGATGCCAACGGAGATTTGTATTTAGTGGACTGGGACAATGCCACCGTCAGCGACCCGGCGCTCGACCTGGCCCTTATCCTGTATGAATACATTCCAAAAGAGGAATGGGACGACTGGCTTCAGGGATACGGTCTTCCTTTAACCCCCCATTTACAAAGACGGATGCGCTGGCAGATTATCAGCCACCTGCTTGACCACGCCCAGCAGGCAATACTTACGAACCGGATAAAAGAAGCAGAGTTTTATAAAGAACAGCTTGAAGCTGTGTTGGACCGGGACTCATTGCAAATATAAAAATCCGCTGGAACGTCACTGCGTTTTCAGCGGATTTTATATGTTAAATATATAGTTATTATATGAAGAAAGAGGGAAAAGTACGATGAGACTCCGTCATAAGCCGTGGGCTCACGAGTTTTTACAGGAACACCCGGAACTGGTGGTCACAACAGCGGAACAGGTGAATAAAGACTGGCAAAAAAGATTTGAAAACGAGCAGCCTATTCATTTAGAAGTAGGTACGGGCAAAGGGAAATACTTAAGCGACAACAGTATCAAGCATCCGGACATTAATTTTATCGGGATGGAAATGTATGAAAGTGTTCTTGCAACAGGGGTGCAGCGTGCTTTATTCAAGCAGCCGGCGAATCTTGCGTTCATTCACGGGGATGTTCGCCATGTAATGGATTACTTTGAGCCTTCCTCGGTGGCAGCTATTTATATTAACTTTACCGACCCCTGGCCGAAAAAACGCCATGAAAAACGGCGGCTGACTCACCCTGATTTTCTGGAGCTGTATAAGCAGATCCTGGTGCCTGGGGGCACAGTCCAGATGAAAACTGACAATCAGGGGCTGTTTGAATACTCCCTTTCTTCTCTTTCCACCTTTGGTTTTGCCCTGAGGAAAGTGCGTCTTAACCTCCATGAAAGTGAAGAAGCCGAAGGAAACGTGATGACAGAATATGAAGAGAAGTTTTACGCGAAGGGAGAGCCTATTTACTTTACAGAAGCGGTGAGACCGTAATGTGTTCGATAGGCGCTTTCTTTTATGAAAAGGAGGCACTGCTGTCATGAATCAGTTAACCATAGGTAATTATACAATTACATGGCTTGAAGGCGGAGTAACCAACATGGATGGGGGCGCCGTGTTCGGGGTGGTGCCAAAACCCCTCTGGTCCAAAAAGTACCCGGTGAATGATAACAATCAGGTGCCGATGCCTACCGACCCGCTGCTTATTCAGGGAGAGGGCAGAAACATACTGGTCGACGCAGGCCTTGGCAACGGCCGGCTCAGCAAAAAGCAGCAGCGGAACTACGGCGTAACGGAAGAATCAAATGTCGAGCAGAGTCTGAGAAGAATGAATCTTTACGCCTCGGATATTGACGCTGTACTGATGACGCATATGCATTTTGACCATGCCTCGGGGCTTGCCCGGGAAGAACAGGGGCAGAGCGTTCCGGTATTTCGAAATGCGGTCATTCATGTCTCGGAAACGGAATGGGAGGAAATGAAAAATCCAAACATCCGTTCAGAGAACACGTATTGGGAAAAAAACTGGAAGCCGGTGGCCCACCAGGTGGAGACGTTTGAGTCAGAGCTGCAGCTTACCGAAAATATAAGGATGGTTCATACAGGCGGACACAGCGCCGGAATGAGCATTATCCTGATTGAGGATGAAAGCAGCACGCTGATTCACATGGCTGACAATATGCCAACGCATGCCCATCAGAATGTTCTCTGGGTGACAGCTTATGATGACTATCCGATGGACTCCGTGTACATGAAAGAGCACTACATGAACTGGGGCTGTCAGCGCCAGGCATGGTTTACGTTCTACCACGATGAACTGTACCGCGCTTTAAAGTTTAATCCATCGGGAGAGGTAATCGAAGCAGTGACCCGGGAAAAGCTGAATGGAAGCGGATAACATTTGTATACCTTCAAGCACGTCTCTGAAAAAAGAGGCGTGCTTTTTTCGTTTGAAAATATGTGACGGTTTCAAAGGGTGAAAATGTCATTTTCAATCAAAAAACAAAAATAATTGATTGTTTTTGAATAAAATTGATTGATTATGATTAAGTAAGCGTGTACAATGAAGTTAATCAAACAAGCAGACGCAGAAAACGATCACAGCTTTCGCAGATGCCTGTTGCTTATACGGCGGAGCCGGAAGGGAGAGAGAAGAGGATGCTTCACACGGAGCGCAGGGAAACAATCATCGAGATTTTAAAAACTAAAGATACTGCCTCCATTCATGAACTGGTGGAATTAACAGGTGCTTCAGAAGCAACGGTTCGAAGAGATTTATCCAAACTGGAATCTGATGAGCAGATTAAACGTATCCACGGAGGAGCTTCTCTCTCAAGGCGCCGCCGGAATGAACCAACTATCGCAGAAAAGAGCAGCGTAAACCAATGGGAAAAGAAAAAGATTGCAGAAGCTGCAGCATCCCTGCTTGAACCTGGAGAATGCCTTTTTTTAGACGCCGGAACGACGACCCTGGAGATGATTCCTTATTTGGCGGACCGGGATCTTGTCGTAGTGACCAATGGCATCCCCCATGTACCGCTTTTGCTTGAAAGAGGCATTGAAACGTATGTCATCGGAGGTAAAGGCAAGCAGGGAACAGGGGCACTGGTAGGAATTAAAGCTATAGAGGCATTGAGGGAATTTTGTTTTGATGCCTGCTTTCTCGGCATTAACGGCGTTCATCCCGTTCACGGGTATACAACCCCGGATCCGGATGAAGCAGTGGTTAAGCGGACAGCGCTCGACCTTGCGGAAAGGAGCTATGTGCTGGCGGATCATTCGAAGGTTGGTTCTATCACGTTTGCAAACATTGGTGAACTCGCTTTAGCGGAAGTTATTACGTCGGACAGACTGCGGGACGATGAACGGACAAACTTGAAGAAATACACAGATGTGAAGGTCGTGAGTACATGATATACACAGTAACGCTGAACCCGGCGATCGATTATGTAATAGAGCTGGAAGAGTTCATTCCAGGGAGCATCCACCGTTCGAAAAATGATTTGAAATATCCAGGCGGCAAAGGTATTAACGTCTCAAGAGTGCTGCAAAGACTTGGACAGCAGTCCACTGCGCTCGGTTTTGTAGGCGGTTTTACCGGTCGGTATATTGAAGAAAGCCTGGAAAAAGAAAAGATCCAAACGGATTTTGTACAGGTGGAAGAGGACACAAGAATTAACGTGAAAATCCGAGGCGGTCAGGAGTCAGAAATTAATGGCGCTTCCCCGGGTGTCACACAAGAGGATGTGGAAGCGCTATACCAGAAGCTGGATGTGCTTACGGAGGAAGACGAATTAATACTCGCGGGAAGCGTTCCTTCTTCTCTTCCTCACACCATTTATCTGGATATGATGGAACGGGTGAAAAACAAAGGAGTCCGGGTATACTTGGACACGAGCGGAGAAGCGCTCGGCGAGGCGTTGAAAGGCCGGCCTTATTTCGTTAAGCCGAATCATCTTGAACTGGCAGAATTGTACGAAGTTGAAGTAAACAGCGTGGAAGATGCTGCGGTGTATGGCCGAAAGCTTCTGGAGGATTTCGATATTGAGCATGTGGTTATATCGATGGCAGGAGAAGGGGCTGTATATATTAATAAATCCCAGACTCTCCATGCTTCCGTGCCAAAACAGAAAGCCGTGAACTCCGTTGGGGCAGGTGACTCCCTGGTGGCTGGCTTCGCTGCCGGAATCACGGAACGTCTAATTCCGGATCAGGTGCTTAACAAAGCAGTAGCCTCCGGAAGTGCTACAGCGTTTTCTGAAACATTCTGTACGAAAGAAGAAGTAGAAGAACTAAGTCAAAAAATAACGATTCGTTCGCTGGAGAGCGAAGAAACTAATCAAGCTTAAAGGGGTGAGCAGAATGAAAATTACTGATCTATTAAAAAGAGATACCGTGCTTTTGTCTCTCTCTTCGACAGACAAAGCCGGAGTGATTGATGAACTGGTAAACAAGCTTGACACTGCCGGCCGTTTAAATGACCGGCATGCTTTTAAAGAAGCAATTGAAAAAAGAGAATCAGAGAGCTCTACCGGCATTGGTGAAGGCATCGCCATTCCTCACGCAAAAACAAGTGCTGTGGATACGCCGGCCATCGCATTCGGACGTTCACAGGCAGGCGCGGATTACGAATCACTGGACGGCCAGCCGGCACATCTGTTTTTCATGATTGCAGCGACAGAAGGGGCGAACGAAGCACATTTAACTACACTGTCCCGTTTGTCTACGCTGTTAATGGATGAAAAATTCCGACAGGATCTGCTGAATGCAGAATCTGAAGACGAGATCATGGCGGCTGTGGATGCAAAAGAAAGAGACAAGCTTGGAAGCGATGAGGAAGAAGAATCAGAAGCTTCTTCAGCTCAGGCTGCCGGAGACAACAGTACGCCGAGAATTCTTGCAGTGACCGGCTGCCCGACTGGTATCGCTCACACGTATATGGCAGCAGACGCACTTAAGGACAAGGCAAAAGAGCTCGGTGTCTCCATTAAAGTGGAAACAAACGGTTCCGGTGGGGTTAAAAACCGTCTTACCTCTGAAGAAATCGCAAATGCGGAAGCGATTATCGTAGCTTCCGATACGAAAATTGAAATGGAACGCTTTGATGGCAAACCGCTTTTATCCACGAAAGTTACGGACGGAATCCGTAAACCGGAACAGTTAATTAACCAGGCCGTAAATGGGGAATTTTCGAAATACCGGGACTCCGGAAGAAGCTCTTCGTCGGATGAAGAACCGGCTTCTGCCGGCGGCGGTGGCGGAGCAAAAGCAGTTGGTAATGCTATTTACCGCCACTTGATGAACGGGGTTTCGAACATGCTGCCATTTGTTATCGGCGGCGGGATTCTTATCGCTATTTCATTCTTCTGGGGAATTAACTCAGCAGATCCGGAAAGTGACCAGTTTAATGGATTTGCCCAGGCCTTGAACGCGATAGGCGGACAGTATGCCTTTGGATTGTTCGTAGCAGTACTTGCCGGCTTTATCGGTATGAGCATCGCAGATCGTCCTGGTTTCATGCCGGCAATGGTCGGTGGCTTTATGGCCACACAGGGTATTCCGGGGTCTGAAGATGCAACAGCTGGTTTCCTTGGCGGTATTATTGCCGGTTTCCTCGGCGGCTATGTCGCTCTCGGCGTGAAAAAAGCAATGGCAGGGCTTCCACAGGTACTCGATGGTATTAAAACGATTTTGTTCTATCCAGTTATTAATATCCTGATAACCGGTCTCCTGATGTACTACGTGTTTATTACGCCAATCGCATTTCTTAACACTGCTCTCCAGGACTGGATCACCGGTCTTGGTACAAGCAACCTGGTGCTCCTTGGTATTCTGCTTGGCGGCATGATGGCAATCGATATGGGTGGACCGTTCAACAAAGCGGCCTTTACCGTCGGTGTAGCCTTAATTGGACAGGGGATTTACGCCCCGCACGCAGCTGTAATGGCTGGCGGAATGGTGCCGCCTCTTGGTATCGCACTTGCGGTTACGTTCTTTAAGAACCGTTTTCCAAAAGAGCAGCGTTCAGCTGGGTATACAAACTATGCCCTTGGGTCGTTCTTCATTACTGAAGGTGCTATTCCATTTGCAGCAGCGGATCCGCTTCGTGTTATTCCTTCCATTATTACCGGTTCTGCAGTAGCAGGCGGTCTGGCGATGCTGTTCAACGTAGAACTGCTTGCGCCGCACGGAGGTTTCCTCGTGTTCTTCCTGAACGCTGTACAGGGTGGTGGGGTCTTCCTATACTTCCTGGCTATTCTGATCGGATCGCTCGTGACGATGATTATGCTGGCTATTTTGAAGAAGCCGCTGGAGCAGTCGAAAAACGAAGTGCAGGATTACAAGGACTCCAAAGAGAAAAAAGAAGCATCGTAACTAATATAAAAGAGAGGCCGCCAGCAATGCGGCCTCTCTTTTTTGTTCAGGCGGAAATTAAAAGCCCCCGGCCCTTTAAAAGGGCCGGGGGCTATGTTGAGTTAAGAGCTTAGTTCCAAAATAGTGCCAGTTTCAGCATCTACAATAAAGTCTAATTGACGGGTCTCACCCTGATTGGTGCTCGAAAGGCCGCCACGGTAAACCTTGTATTCCAGGTCGTCTTTTTTGTACGTTTCCGGCGTCATATGAATCCAGGAGCCGTTAACTGGGAGGTGATCCTGCACGTTTTCTTTTACTGTCTTCAGCGCTTTTTCCGGAGAAATCTCATCTTTCTTTGTGAACTGCTTAACCAAAATCCCCAAAGCAACACCAAGACCTACTCCAATAAGAATATTCTTTGTACTCATTATTATGTCCCTGCCTTTCCATTTCTTATTTAACCAGTATACCGCAAATATTGCGTATATCCAAATACATACCCGTTTTCAATAGTGGTAAAAACGTGACTCGTCCGATAAAATGAAAATTAGGCAAAGCTTGATAATCGAAAGGGGTATTCTATGAAGCAGGAAACACTCGACATGTTTAAGTATCTAACAGAGACACCGGCGGTCCCGGGATTTGAACATAAGATTCGTACATATATGAAAAAAGAGCTTGAACCGGTAAGTGACGAAATCGTGCAGGACCGGCTCGGCAGTTTGTTTGGAGTAAAGCGCAGCGACCAGAAAGGACCGAAGGTTATGGTAGCCGGTCACATGGATGAAGTTGGTTTTATGGTCAAATCCATTGACGAAAACGGAATGATCCGGTTTCAGACGCTTGGCGGCTGGTGGAGCCAGGTTCTGCTGGCACAGCGTGTGCAGATTTATACAGAGGAAGGCAGCGTGCCGGGGGTGATCGGCTCCACACCTCCACACCTGCTTGAACCGGAGCAGCGTGAAAAGCCTATGCCGTTAAATAAAATGTTTATTGATATTGGGGCCGACAGCCGTGAGCATGCAGAAGAGCTGGGCGTGCGCCCGGGAATGCCAATATCTCCGGTGTGTCCATTCACTCCAATGGCGGATGAGAAAAAAATTATGGCGAAGGCCTGGGACAATCGGTACGGGGTTGGACTGGTACTCGAACTGATGAAAGAAATCCAGGATGAAAACCTTCCGAACACGCTGTATGCAGGTGCTACAGTGCAGGAGGAAGTAGGACTGCGTGGAGGGCAGACGGCTGCCCAAATGATTCAGCCGGATATTTTTTACGCGCTGGATGCAAGTCCGGCGAATGACTCCACAGGTGGGAAGGATGCCTTCGGACAGCTGGGTAAAGGTGCGCTGCTGCGCATATTTGACCAGACGATGATTACTCACCGCGGCATGAGGGACTTTGTTCTCGACACAGCAGAAAGTAACAGTATTCCCTACCAGTACTTTATTTCCCAGGGAGGGACAGACGCCGGCCGTGTGCATATGGCCAATGAAGGTATTCCATCTGCCGTTATCGGTGTATGCTCCCGCTATATTCACACTTCTGCTTCACTGCTGCATGTGGATGATTATGCTGCAGCAAAGGAACTGCTGACGAAGCTTGTACGAACTACGGACCAACAGGCACTCGATATGATTCATAAAGGAGTCTGAAGTTGAGAAAAGTAATGGTGGGTTCAGAAAATGCTGTAAAGTTGGCGGCTGTCCGCCAGGTATTGAGTCCGGACTTTTCTGTGGCGGGCATGTCTGCTGTTTCAGGAGTAAATGACCAGCCATTTTCTGATCAGGAAACAAGAGAAGGCGCTGTAAACCGGGCATGGCACGCACAAAAATCTGCTGATATCGGTATAGGTCTTGAAGGCGGCGTTCAGCCCGAAGGAAAGGATATATATTTGTGCAGCTGGGGAGCACTCACGGATGGAGCCGCTGTATGGACGGCGGGCGGGGCTCGTGTACTGCTTCCGGAACGTATTGCTGTTATGGTTCACAATGGAGTGGAATTAAAAACGGCAGTGGACCACTATACACAGTTGGAAAATGTCCATCAAAATGAAGGTGCTGTAGGTATTTTAACTGCCGGCCAGGTGGACCGTACTGCATTATTTCATCATATAGTCTCTCTGCTTTATGGCCAGTGGATATATCAAACGGGGCGCCGGTTTTAAACAGCGCCTTTTCATTAAATTAAAATATGGGTACAATGGAATAAAAGAAAAGGAGAGAGTGGATGCGTTCATTTTTTTTGAAAAAGGGTGTAAATTTAAGTGTAAAGACATATGGAGTTACAGCTTTGAGCTACATGGCGCTTGGCTTGTTTGCGTCTTTAATTATTGGTTTAATCATTCAGACTATCGGTCAGCAGCTCGGTATTACTTTTTTTGAAAACATGGGTACGCTTGCGATTTCATTAATGGGGCCGGCGATCGGTGTAGCGGTGGCATATGGCCTGCAGGCACCGCCGCTGGTTGTTTTTTCCGCAGTAGCTACGGGTGCAGCCGGAGCGGAGCTCGGGGGACCGGCAGGAGCTTTTATCGCAGCTCTCGTTTCCGTGGAGCTGGGTAAGCTGATATCTAAAGAAACACGTCTGGACATTATAGTAACGCCGCTTGTGACGATTATTGCCGGCTATGGAATAGCTCAGCTTCTCGGCCCCGGTATTCAGTCGTTTATGACAGGGTTTGGAGATGTGATCGTATGGGCCACGGAACGACAGCCGCTTATTATGGGCATTTTAGTTGCCGGATTGATGGGTCTTGCCCTGACAGCGCCGATTTCAAGCGCCGCTATTGCCATTATTCTTGATTTGAACGGTATTGCAGCAGGAGCAGCTACTGTTGGGTGTGCAGCACAAATGGTTGGTTTTGCAGCCAGCAGCTTTCGGGAGAATAAATTTTCCGGCCTTGCCGCGCTGGGCATTGGTACATCGATGCTTCAGGTTCCAAACGTTGTGAGGCGGCCGCTCATTTTGATTCCGCCGACCCTTGCCGGTATGGCCGTTGCCCCTTTTTCCACAATGGTCTTTATGATGGAAAATAATGCAGCAGGTGCAGGCATGGGCACGAGTGGTCTGGTAGGCCAGATTATGACTTTCCAGACGATGGGGTTTTCTTTTGAAGTGCTCGGTGCAGTCCTGCTGCTTCATATCGCTGCCCCCGCGTTAATCAGTCTCGGTTTGTCAGAGTGGATGCGCAAACGAAATTGGATTAGAATGGGGGATATGAAGATACGGGAAGGATGACCTTTTCTGTATGCATTAATTTAAAGGAGGCAAAACAATGGAAAATTTAACTACCCAGGAATCTTTCAATCAAGCTATTGATAATGGCAATACAGTGATTATGTTCTCCGCCGGCTGGTGTCCGGATTGCACGTATATTGACCCGGCGATGCCGGAAATCGAACAGCAGTATGATCAGTTTACGTTCTACAAAGCGGACCGTGACGAGCTTATGGATGTGTGCATTGATTATGGAGTGATGGGCATACCGAGTTTTCTTGCTTTTCATAACGGGGAAGAAGTGCACCGCTTTGTAAGCAAGCAGCGGAAGACACCGGAAGAAGTACAGCATTTTCTGAATGAATCACTGGAAAAAGTCAACGCTGATTCATAAAGTTGAAAAGGGCTGTCCCTAAAAAGGGACAGTCTTTTTTTTTGACAGTAAGCACGAATGTGGGAGTACACCTTTGCACATGTTACGATGGAATTAAGAATGTTCAAGAGGAGCGATTAAGAATGGAAGTACGAAAGCTACAGCGCATACTGCGGGAACGACTGAAAGACGACAATTCCCGTACGTTTAAATATGATGATGAACAAAGCTCCCTGCGGGTCGAGCACAAGCAGCTGAAAACCGGAGTTGATCTGGATTTAAGCAAATGGGCAGCAAAATATGAACGTGAAGGAGAAAAGGCCGTGGAGGAGGTTGTGCATTATATCGATACCTCATTTCGTGCCATGGAACGTGATGTTTCCCTTTCCGGTCAGGAACAATATATTTATCCAGTAATACGTTCGACTTCTTTTCCAACCGAGACGAAGGACGGGAAGGAGCTCGTATGGGACGACCATACAGCGGAAACAAGAATTTTTTACGCCCTTGATATGGGAGAAGCGTATTCATTGATCGAAAAGGAAACGCTCGAAGCCGAACAAATGGAAACGGAAAGTATCCGCCGGGCTGCCCAGAGCAATTTAAAAAAGCTGGAAGTTCCGATGAAAAAAGATACGGTTGCAGGAAACACGTTTTATTTTATTAATACAAATGACGGCTATGACGCAAGCCGCATATTAAACGAAGCTCTACTGCAGAGTGTGGCTGAAGATGTGCAGGGGGATATGGCAGTAGCAGTTCCCCATAACGACGTCTTTATTATTGCAGATATCACAAACGATAACGGCTACGATGTACTCGGGCAGATGGCTTTCCGCTTTTTTAATGATGGCAGGGTACCGATTACGGCTCTTCCGTTTATGTATGAAAACGGAGAATTCGAACCGATCTTTATTTTAGCTAAAAAACGCCCTAAAACCTGATTCGCGGGAGCGTTCAAGCTGTGATACAATAAAAGTTAAGTTAGCGAAAAGGAGCCACAACGAATGAATATTTTTTATAATCCCAAAGGAATCGGGGATGTACTTCTCATCTCATTAAAACCAATAAACTCAAAGCAGCGTGAAACGGTAAAACACGGAGATGTGGCCGTGCTCACCCATGCTACAACGAAAGAAACAGCAGGCTATCATATTTTTAATGCCTCCTCCTACGGAGAAATTAAAGGAACAGGCAGAATAGCAGCGGATGCAGGTCATATCCAGCTCATTAATAAAGCCCTGAAGGAAAACAATATAGATATTTCGCTTGAGGTGCCGGCCCAGTCCGAATTTGTGGTGGGCTATGTAAACGAGAAAAAACAGCATCCGGACGCAGATAAATTGAGCGTCTGCCAGGTGGATACAGGAGAGGACACGCTTCAGATTGTCTGCGGGGCCCCGAATGTGGATAAAGGTCAAAAGGTGGCTGTAGCAGTACCGGGGGCAGTGATGCCGTCAGGAATGAAAATAAAAAAATCGAAGCTGCGCGGTGTGACTTCTACTGGCATGATCTGCTCGGTGTCTGAGCTTGCCCTGCCGGAAAAGCAGACAGAAAAAGGTATCCTCGTTCTCGGTGATGCGTATGAAACAGGACAGGACTTTTATAAGCAGTATCACGAACGCCCGGTTTCGGCCTCCGTGTAGTAAGTGAATGAAAAACCGCTAGTCGTGCTAGGGGTTTTTCTTGTGCAGGTACAGAAAATTAAACTCAAAAAGGCCCGGTAAGAAAAGGAGGGGTTGAAAATGCCGTCATCCTTTCAACAATGGATGAAAAGAATGCAGCATTTTCTTTTTAACGATGAAGAACAGCCAGAGGACAGCAACCGTGAAAATCGTATAAAGCGCTCCGGAGAGGATCCTCCTCCATACATAGCGAGAATGACGTATCAGGAATCTGAGCCGGTGAAAATGTTTAACGTTTATCCTAAAAGCTATGAGGAAGCACAACAACAAAAAAGCAGCGCCCGAGCCCCTGACCGGCCGAGCGCAGCAAAGCTCTCGGGAGCCTCTGCTGAATCGCGCACAGCTGGACACGACCGCGGGGAAACCGAACAGGAACGCAGCGGAAAAAACTCTAAACGTTCTGAGTCCAGAGGAGAAAAAAAGGCCGGAACAGAGGAGTCCGGCTATTTTCGGGGAAAAAACTTTGAAGCAGGCAGTATCCCTTCCCCTATATTTGGATATCAGCAGGCCGACCTGCATCCGGGTAATTTAAGAGATCCGGAGGCGGAAAACAGAAAGGAAACATCTGTGCAGGAACAGATTCGGGAGGATATCGCTTTCCTGAATTCAATCCGCGCGGGAGACAGAAGGCCTTCCTCCGTAACGAAGCAGGTCGAAGAGAAAGAAGCGGGACGAAAGCGGAAGGCACCTTCCATTCTGCAGGAAGATACCGACCGCTTTATGGAAATCAGCAGGGCACAGAGAAGCGGGAAATGGGACTCGGAAACAAAAAGCCAGGAAGCAGAGAACAGTATATCGGAGAACGAACCTGAGTCAGAAGAAAAAAAAGACTCTGATCTGTTTCCCTCAGGCACTTCGTTTGAAATAGTACCGGAGGAAGAAGCAGGTAAAGACCCCGTCGAAGAAGAGGTGCCGGAACAAGAGCAGGCTCCTCAGACGGCTTCCATCCATTGGAAAGAAGAAAGTCCTCCGGAGCCTGTCACAGAAGACGCGCAGGAAATAAAACCGGCAGCAGTAGAAAACAAGCCTGTGCCAGCACCGGAAAAAAGCGAACTGCCCGTGAATAAAAAGGAACCGAAAACAGAGCTGAAAACTCCTTCGCCTTCATCAGTGAAAGAAAAGCCGAAAGCGCCGGCGAAAAAACAAAATGGCAGCAAACGGACGTCCACATCTACCCCTTTTAATGTCATGATGTATCCTAAAGATAAGCGTTCCGTTCAGCAGCAGCCAAAACAAAATGGATACCGGCTGCCATCACTTCAGCTGCTCAATATTCCTCCTAAAAAAGAAGATGAGGACGAGAGTGAGCTTGAAGAGCAGAAAGAACAGCTTGAAACTACGTTGAAAAACTTTCATGTGGATGCAAAGGTTTCCCAGATTACAAAAGGACCGTCGGTGACAAGGTTTGAAGTCCAGCCGGCGCCGGGAGTAAAAGTGACAAAAGTGACTAACCTGACAGATGATATTAAAATGGCGCTCGCGGCGAAAGATTTAAGAATGGAAGCCCCTATCCCGGGAAAGAATGCTATTGGTATTGAAGTGCCCAATCCGACATCTGCACCGGTATTTTTACGGGAAATTCTCCGCCGGGACGTATTTAAAAATCATCAATCGCCGCTCTCAGTAGCCATGGGTCTCGACATCGGCGGCAACCCTGTCATAGCTGATCTGCAAAACATGCCGCACGGGTTGATTGCAGGTGCTACGGGGTCAGGAAAGAGTGTCTGCATCAACTCCATTCTGTTGAGTTTGTTGTATAAATCTTCTCCGGAAGAGTGCAAATGGATGCTGATCGATCCTAAAATGGTGGAGCTTGCTTCGTACCGGGAGGTTCCTCACCTTATTACACCGGTAATAAACGATGCCAAGGAAGCCACGGGAGCGTTGAAATGGGCGGTCCAGGAAATGGAAGACCGCTACGAGCGGCTGGCCAGCGAAGGCGTGCGCGATATGAAAAAATATAACGAGCGCATGGAAAAACAGGGGCGCTATGCCGATAAAATGCCGTACCTTGTCATTGTAATTGATGAACTGGCAGACCTGATGATGGTGTCGCCCCAGGATGTGGAGGATGCGATCTGCCGTATTGCGCAGAAAGCAAGAGCCTGCGGCATGCACCTGCTTGTGGCGACGCAGCGTCCATCAGTAGACGTCATTACAGGTCTTATTAAAGCAAACATTCCAACGAGAATAGCATTTTCTGTCTCCTCCCAGGTCGACTCACGGACTATTTTGGACGGGGGAGGCGCTGAGCGGTTAATTGGCAAGGGCGACATGCTTTTCTATCCGAACGGAGCATCCAAACCAACCCGTGTCCAGGGAACATTTGTAACAGATGAAGAAATAGATGCCGTGACAGACTTTGTAAAAGAACAGAAAAAACCTGTTTATCAGTTCCAAAAAGAGGAGCTGCAGAAGCACCTCGAAAAAGAAGAGCATCAGGATCCCCTCTATGATAATGCGTGTGAATTCGTTATTGATCAGAAGCAGGCTTCCGCCTCCCAGCTGCAGCGCCGTTTTTCTTTAGGGTATAATCGCGCGGCCAAGCTGATCGATACGATGGAAAACCGCGGTATTGTTTCAGAGGCGAGAGGAAGCAAGCCGAGGAATGTATTAGTAACCCGGCAGGAGTGGGAACAGTCGGTATAGGCTTGCTTTCCCGTGGAAGGTTTTATATGATAAATAGAATAAAAACAAGCAGCCCGTGGAAAATCACGGGCTCTTATTCTGATACATAGGTTAAGGAGCAGCTGTTATGAAAGAGATTGAACTCAAACTGCAAGGAAAACAAAAACGATTAACAAACGAAACCTTTAAATTCGACGAACGGGTAAAGGAAGGCTGGTTCTCCGCAGTATACTTTTTGAAGACCAAAAAAATCGCGGAAAAATACAAGCCGGAAGAACGTGTGCTGATGCAGTTTTTTCAAAAGGATCACGCCGTTTTATGCGGAGTGGATGAAGCGGTGGCTTTAGTGAAAACCTTCTCCTCCAATCCGGGAGAACTTGTTATTCATGCCCTTGAAGACGGCAACAAAATCGAACCGTATGAAACGGTAATGACCGTGGAAGGAAAGTACCAGGATTTCGGCTTCCTTGAAGGCCTGATCGACGGTATACTTGCGAGGCGTACATCTGTTGCTACAAATGTCTTTAATGTCGTGAATGCGGCAAAAATTTCCGGAAGAAAAAAGCCCGTAATTTTTATGGGAGACCGGGATGATCATTTCACGCAGCAGGCAGGAGATGGGTACAGTGCTTTTATTGGAGGCTCCAAGGCTCAGGCGACTCACGCGATGAGTGAATGGTGGGGCAAAAAGGGGATGGGCACGATGCCGCACGCCCTTCTCCAGCTCTTCGAGGGAGACATTATTCAGGCGACACGCGCGTACAAAGAAACATTCCCTGAAGATGAACTCGTAGCACTGGTGGATTACAATAATGATGTTATTACCGACTCTTTGAAGGTTGCCAGGGAATTCGGCAGGGAGCTCCAGACAGTGCGTCTCGATACGTCAGGCAGTATGGTGGATCAATATTTCTGCCGGCATCCGGAGGTGCTTGGCTCTTTTAATCCTACCGGCGCCAATCCCGAACTGATTTTTGCCTTACGTAGAGTGTTGGACGAAGAAGGATTTCAGCATGTTAAAATAATGGTAAGTGGTGGTTTCAACGCGGCCCGTATTGAGGAATATGAAGCAAAAGACGTTCCTGTTGATATTTATGGTATTGGCAGCAGTTTATTAAAAATCCATATCGGTTTTACGGGAGACAATGTATTGCTAAATGGAAAACATGAAGCTAAAGCGGGGCGGAAATACCGCCCTAATAATCGAATGGAGCTCGTAGAGTATTAATTTTCCCGGAAAGGAGTTCTTGGCCGTGCGTTCGGATATACAAAGGCATCGACAGCGCCGGCAGGCGGAAGCGGACCGGTGCCTCGAAAGCCTGCTTGCAGCATTTAAAGCCTGGAAAGAAGAAAATACGAACCTGCGTGAAAAGGTGCGTGCCAAGCATCTTTTTGCCGAACAGACCGGGATCGCGGTGGACCAGGTGGAAAAGAAACCGTGGGACATGCTGTTTGAGGAATGGTTTTCATATGACTATGTGACTATCATCGGAACGCATTTATTTGATATGTTCTTAAAGCAGACGCTGACTGAGAGGACCCGCATGGATCTCCAGCTCGGGGGTCTGCTGTTAACAGCTTCCTGGATGCCGGTGGAATTGAATGAAAAAAACTACTGGGTTAGGGCAGTAGGGAGGCAGGAATTTTCAAACCGGGTGCAGCAGGACGCTGCTTTGGAGCCGGCTGTATCCTCCATCTGGCTTGTTCGGACAGCACGTGTAGGCTTTGAGGACACCCGTCTGGGACAGGCAGTACCGCTTCGGGTTGATGCCGAAGGTTTTCAGGCACTTATGCTTGAGGCGGAAAAAGCTTACCAAAGGGAAGAACACATTAGATGGCATAAAGAAAAAGGGGCCTCCTGGCTGCAGTTTGCGCTCCCGTCTGTTAGTTTTTAACCTGAAACGAAGACGGGATTCAGGCTTTTCTGCCCAATTCAAGTCGTTCCATTGGAGGAACTAAAGGTTTTTGCTATAATAAGACAAGTATGTTTACATATGATACACACCATGAAAAACGATCTCTTTCACCTGTGCGTTTCGGCGGCAAGGTTTTTTGAAAGAACGGAGGAAGACAATATGTCTAATTATCATTTTATTGGAATTAAAGGATCCGGTATGAGTGCTCTTGCCCAGATTCTGCACGATATGAATCACACTGTACAGGGCTCAGATGTTGAAAAAACGTTTTTTACCCAGCAGCCTCTTGAAAAGAAAAATATCTCTATTCTTCCTTTTCAGGCTGATAACATCCAGGAAGGCCAGACAGTAGTTGCTTCAGCAGCTTATGGTGATACACACGAAGAAGTGAAAAAGGCAAAACAGTCAGGACTGGAAGTTCATTCATACCCTCAGTTTTTAGGAGAATTTCTTCAGAATTTTACATCGATAGCAGTGGCAGGCTCTCACGGCAAAACGACCACCACCGGTCTTTTAGCCCATGTGCTCGAGGCGTATAAGCCGACCTCATACTTGATTGGTGACGGCACAGGAAAGGGTATGGAAAACAGCCGCTTTTTTACGTTTGAAGCCTGTGAATACCGTCGTCATTTTTTAAACTATGTACCTGATTACGCCATCATGACAAATATCGATTTTGATCACCCGGACTATTTTTCTGATGTGGACGATGTCGTGCAGGCATTTAATGAAATGGCTCAAAAAGTAAAAAAGGGTATTGTAGCCTGCGGTGACGATGAGCATCTTCAAAAGCTGCACGCTCCGGTACCAATTGTTTATTACGGTATTGAAGGAAAGCATGACTTTAATGCAGAAAACATATTAGTAGACGAAAACGGCACCAGCTTTGATGTACAAATCCGCGGGGACCGTTTTGGCAGGTTTACTATTCCGGGCTATGGCAATCATCATATTTTAAACGCGCTCGCCGTTATTGCCATCTGCCACTATGAAGAAGTGCCCGCTTCTATTATCCGTGAACAGCTGGCTTCTTTCAGCGGGGTAAAACGCCGGTTTACAGAAAAAATCTCCGGGTCTCAGGTGTTGATTGATGATTATGCCCATCACCCTACGGAGATCCGTGCCACCATTGAGTCAGCGAAACAAAAGTACCCTAGCCGTTCGGTAGCAGCTGTTTTTCAGCCGCATACGTTTTCAAGAACCAAGGCTTTTCTTGATGATTTCGCAGACAGTCTGCAGATGGCAGACTACGTTTACCTTTGCGATATTTTCGGCTCAGCCAGG
Organism: Marinococcus sp. LNHM4E3-1; assembly: GCF_056034405.1. NCBI lineage: Bacteria > Bacillati > Bacillota > Bacilli > Caryophanales > Bacillaceae > Marinococcus > Marinococcus sp. LNHM4E3-1. The sequence goes on from NZ_JBQLID010000011.1 coordinate 97,888, forward strand.
GAAAAGGATGGAAGCTTAAGCATAGATGATTTAAAACAGCGTATTCCTGGAGCAAGAATAATTCAGGAGGACGGTATCCAGGTGCTTGAAACGCATAATGATGCTGTGCTTTTATTTATGGGAGCCGGAGACATTCAAAAGTTTCAAAGTGCCTATGAAGCTCACCTTGAATCCTCCAAACAGTAAAATTGAAAGGACGGGAAGCAAAAGCTTTCCGTTTTTTTGGTATTACTATCAAAAAAGAGGATGAACCGGCATCCAGGTGATTGTTTTTTCATCCAAGAGGCATACTTTTTACCGGGAAAGGGAACAGTGGGATAGAAAGAACCTCTATGAAGAATGGAGTTTCAAACCAAACAAATAGTGGTAAAATGGCGACAGGAGGTGTATTGTGATATGGCTATTTTAGGATACATAAGCGCGCTGATTGCAGCGATCGCTTTTGCCGTTCTAATTATTTTCCTCGTGAAAACGCTGAAGACAGCTACCACAATGATGGAGCGCGTAGGGAATACAATGGAACAAGTAGAGCAGCAGGTACAGGGCATTACCAGGGAATCAGAGGCTATGCTTAACCGTTCTAATACTATTATGGAAGACGTGCAGACCAAAACAGAAAGTATTAATGGTTTTGTAGGGTCGCTGCAAAATGTCGGGGAATCGGTGGACAATGTTAACCACTCATTCCGCCGTGTAGCCGATTCCGTTTCCAATTATTCTTCAAAACAATCAGAGCAGGTCACCCAGGTGATTCAGTGGGGGAATGCCTTTATTGATTTGTATGCCCGCTGGAAAAAACGGACAAAATAAAAGGGGACGATAAAGAATGGCTTCATACAACACAAAAGACTTTATTATTGGCACGATTATAGGAAGTATTGTAGGGGCGTCAACAGCGCTGCTTCTTACTCCAAAGTCCGGGGAAGAATGGCGCCAGGATCTTTCTGAAGGCACCCAGTCAGTAAAACAGAAATCAAGCGGATTAACTTCCGAGGCGTACGAAAAAGGCAGTGATTGGGCAAATCGCGCTAAAGATAAGTCCAGCGAGCTGGCCAAAAATGTTTCTGCCCAGTCTTCTCATTTATATGAAAGAGTGAAAGGAAGCTCGGGAGAAAACGAGGAAAAGTCTGCTGAAGAGCTGGCCAAAGAACTTAATGAACGTATTGATGAAAGTGAAGAAGCAGCGGCAGAAGATGTAAAAAAAGATGTACGCGATCTGCATAAAGATTCAACAGAAAATAACAGCAATAATACGTAAAAGTTAAGGCCGTTGCGTCAAACGCAGCGGTTTTTAATATGTTTTTTTAATTAAATATAGACGTAAAGCTTATTCTAAAGGTAAAAATACTTTAACACTTAAAAGCGTTTAAGAAATAAAGAAAAAAGGGCTGACAGAACAGAATTCTTCGTTTATAATGGGGCGTAATCGAAAAGATAAGTAATTGACTGAAGGAGTGGAGAGTATGAGTAACGAACAGTTAGATGCCCTGAGAGAACAATTGGATGATGTGAACGTAAAGCTATTGGAACTGATTAATGAACGTGGACGCTTGGTCCGGGAAATCGGGGACGTAAAAAGCAAGTCTGGACAGAAGCGGTTCGATCCGGTACGTGAGCGCCATATGCTTGATCATATTGCAGAACATAATGAAGGGCCTTTCTACACTTCTACGGTTCAGCATATTTTCAAACAAATCTTCCAGGCAGGCCTTGAGCTTCAGGAGGACGATAATCGTAAAGAACTGCTGGTATCCCGGAAGAAAAAGCCTGAAGATACAATTGTTGACCTGAAGGGTGAGAAAATCGGAGACGGTTCTCAGCGTCTTGTTGCAGGTCCTTGTTCCGTAGAAAGCTACGAACAGGTATATGAAGTAGCTAAATTCATGAAAAGCCAGGGCATTCGCCTTCTGCGCGGCGGGGCATTCAAGCCGAGAACTTCCCCGTACGATTTCCAGGGACTTGGCAAAGAAGGCCTTGAAATTCTGCGCCGTGTAGCTGATGAACTGGATATGGTAGTGATCAGCGAAATTGTGAGCCCGCAGGATGTAGAGATGTCACTGGATTACCTCGACGTTATTCAGGTCGGTGCGAGAAACTCCCAAAACTTTGAACTGTTAAAAGAAGTGGGCGGCGTAGACAAACCTGTCTTAATGAAACGCGGCATGTCTTCGACTATCGATGAATTGATTAAAGGTGCTGAATACATTCTGGCTAAAGGGAATGAAAATATTATTCTTTGCGAACGTGGCATCCGTACGTACGAAAAAGCAACGAGAAACACCCTCGATATTTCTGCAGTACCAATTCTGAAAAAAGAAACACACCTTCCAGTAATGGTGGATGTGACACACTCTACGGGCAGAAGAGATCTGCTTGAACCAACAGCACGTGCAGCATTTGCTATCGGTGCAGATGCAGTCATGGCTGAAGTACACCCTGATCCAGCTGTTGCTCTTTCTGATTCCGCTCAGCAAATGGATCTTGCTCAATTTGAATCGTTCCTGGATTCTTTACGGGCTTCCGGATTATACAAATCATAATTCAGTACAAAAGCACAGGGCGTCCTGTGCTTTTTTATGTGATAAGTCCTGCTGATTAATTTAAATTATTTGATAGCGTTTTCTTGAAAATAAGCATGAAAACATAGTAAAATGAAAACAATTGAAAACAAGCCAAATCAAGAATAAAGACGTTTTGTGTTTAATATGGTATGATTGGAAAATCTGTGATTGTGAAGAACAGAACAACCTTGAATATATCCTGCTGACAGGAAGTCATGAAAAGTTTTCATAAATGAATTGCAGAGGCGATAACCATTATTATATGATAGCATCATCTGTTAAGAAGTGGATGAAAGGGACTTGAAGGAGGATTACTAGTGAATACAACAATTTATGATGTAGCAAGAGAGGCTGGCGTTTCAATGGCGACCGTCTCGCGTGTAGTGAACGGCAATCCAAACGTGAAGCCAGCTACAAGAAAAAAGGTGCTGGATGCCATTGAAGGGCTCGGTTACCGTCCAAACGCTGTAGCACGTGGTCTTGCAAGCAAAAAAACGACCACTGTCGGTGTAATTATTCCGGATATATCAAGCATTTTCTTTGCCGAACTGGCCCGGGGGATTGAAGACATTGCGATGATGTATAAATACAATATCATCCTGAGCAACTCCGACCAGAATAAAGACCGCGAAATTAATCTGATTAATACGCTGCTTGAAAAACAGGTGGATGGGATTGTATTTATGGGCGGCGAAATTACTGAGGAGCATGTGGAACAGTTCAAGCACTCCCCGGTGCCGATCGTTCTGGCTGCGACAGTTGATGAAAATAAGGAAGTACCTTCAGTAAATATTGATTATGCAGATGCTGCTTTTGACGCTGTAGAAGAACTGATCGAAGGCGGCCATCAGAGGATCGGTATGGTTTCCGGCTCTCTTGAGGATCCGGTAAATGGATATAAAAAATTCAGCGGATATAAGGAAGCTCTGAATAAAAACAATATTACTTTTGAGGAGGAATTAGTAACAGTAGGAGATTATTCATATGATTCCGGACTACGGGCTGCCCAGTCCCTGATGAAGCTTGAAAACCCTCCAACTGCGATTTTTGCTTCTACAGACGAAATGGCTCTCGGTGTTATTCACGGGCTTCAGGATGATGGCTTCAGCGTACCGGATCAGGTAAATGTCATCGGCTTTGACAATACACGTCTTGCGACAATGGTAAGGCCGACATTAACGACCGTAGTACAGCCGATGTATGATATCGGGGCAGTTTCCATGCGGCTTTTGACGAAGTTTATGAACAAAGAGGAAGTGGATGAAAGCACTGTAGTCCTTCCACACCGTCTGGAGTACAGACAATCAACGACTATCCCCGAAAAATAAGGGAAGCAGCCTGGCTGCTTCCCTTACTTTTCTTATAATCACGGCCTTTTTTCATTTCTAATATGAAAAAGAGCTTTTTCTAATGAACGTATATTTTTTTCTTCAATTTCCGGTCGTCTTGGGATCGGAGCATACATTTGCTCCGGATCCTGCCATTTGGTTGGAAGCTCAATAGGCGCATTTGTTCCCCAGCGGCTCCGCCATTCTTCTGGACAGTTTTGTTCGTATAATTGGGTCTGCTCACTCATTTCAAGCCACACGGCCGCCCAGGCTCTTGGTACGACTCTCCACATGTCGTAGCCCCCGCCGCCTACTGCAATCCATCTGCCACCGCAGTATTCATGGGCTACTTGATGAGCGATAGCAGGAATGGCCTTGTATGATTCAATGCTTAAGGAGAGATGAGTGAGTGGGTCGAAATAGTGCGCGTCTGCTCCGTTAAGTGTAAAAATGACGTCCGGTTTGAAAAACTCGGCTGCTTCCCGCAATGCTGTTTCATAGCAATGAAGAAAAGAGTCATCCTCTGTAAAGGCGTCCACTGGTATATTAATGGAAGTGCCGTAGCCCTGTCCTGCGCCTTTCTCACCAACGCTGCCGGTACCTGGGAACAGGTATCTTCCTGTTTCATGAATCGACAGTGTGCAGACATCTGGTTCCTCGTAAAAAGAAAACTGGACTCCATCTCCGTGGTGGGCATCGGTATCAACATATAAAACGCGTGCACCGAAGTGTTTACGTGCGTATTCAATGGCAATGGAGCTGTCATTATATACACAAAAGCCCGAAGCCTTTCCCTGAAAGCCATGATGCAGGCCTCCGCCAAGGTGGAAAGCATGAGTTGCTTTACCTGAGAGAACCGTTTCAACAGCCTGAAGAGTACCACCGACAAGCGTGGCAGAAGCTTCATGCATATGGTCAAAAATAGGTGTATCTTCTGTTCCGAGGCCATAGTTATTTGCAACGCCAATACTAAGCTCGCCTTTTCCGGCGGCTTTAACCGCCTCCACATAATGTTGGTCGTGTACAAGCATTATTTCTTCGTCCGTTGCCATCCGTGACGGAATAAGCTGATTGTCATTGATTGCCCCTATTTCCAATAGCAGATCAAAGGTAATTTGCTGACGGAGGGGGCTGAAAGGATGATCGTCATTAAATTTGTACTGCGGCATATCCGGAGAATAAACGAGAGCGTGATTCATTGTCATGATCCTGGCTCCGGCATTCTCGGCCATTGTACGGTGTACCCTTTTTCTTCAATAGCAGCAATCAGTCTTCGGGGATCCATTGTCTGCACCCGGAAGCTGAGCACCTGCTTATCAATTTCATTGTGTGGAAAGAGCAGTACACTGATAACGTTTGTTCCTTTTTCTTTAAAAATCAATGATAATTCTGCCAGCTGTCCGGATAAATTAGGAACAACAACATCTATCTGGGAGGACGGCTGATTGGCTCCTGTCATTTTTACTAACGTATGCAGAACGTTGGTTTCAGTCAGTATGCCGACCAGTTTATCATCTGAGGAAACGACAGGTAGAGCGCTGATATCGTTCTCGTATAAGACTACTGCAGCATCAGCCATCAGATCATAGGACATGATGGTAACGACGGGAAAAGTCATAATTGTGGAAACGGGCTGTTCCAATTCTTTTTTATCATCGCCGGGCTGAAAAATGGAAGGGCTGGCATCGCGGATATCCCTGTCCGCTACAATACCAACGACATAACGGTTTTCGTCAATCACAGGTATATGCCGGATGCGGTGTTTTTCCAAAAGCTCCAAAGCTGTGCGTATAAGCGTGGTTCGTTCAATTGTTATGACGTCTTTAACCATAATTTCTTCCACGAACAAGCAAACATTCCTCCTCTGTGCAGGCGGTTAAAACATAAATTTATTAGTAAAACGAACGTTATCAAATTGTTGAATATCGGTATCTGATACACGTGAGCCAATTCTTACCATTAAACAATTTGCGGGGTGAGAGCAAATTTCAGGATCATCTGTGGCCATCCATTCGAGCCCGCCGGCATTCATCATTTTTTCCATAAGCTTTCTATATTCCCATACGGTTAAGCCGCTCGATTTGAGATCCCAGTGCCAGTAGTATTCTGTGGTAATGATAATATAGTCTTCCATGGCATCATCGAGCACAGAAAACTCTAACAGACGTTTGCCAATTTTAGCTCCCCTGTACTCTTTGGCTATTTCGATGGCCCCAAGCTCCAGGAGACTGTCCAGCCGGGCTTCCGACCAGCGCTCTAAAGGATCCGGATAGACAAATGTGACATAGCCGACAATCGTTTTGCCATCAGCGACAATATTAATACGCCCTTCAGGAAGATCAGCAATGCCAATCAATGCCTTTTTTTGTTCTTCATGGGAACGAAACGCTGTAAGGCCTGGATGAAAGTCGTAATCGTGAAGTGTTTTACCGGAAACAGGGCCCTCCATGAGCAAAGTGTGGTTGTTCCATGCGATTTCCCTGGAATAATAGGTCTTTTTGTGAATCATGTACACCATCCTTCATCCACCTATGGTACTGCTTACATTATTATCATATCAGAAAATTACTTCAGATTGGTGGAAGAAATGAGAATATTAAGAAATGAAAGAATTGAACAATGTATGAACTTATATTATAATGAATTTGTGCAAATTAAGATCGATAGAAGGGAATGTTTCAAATGAAAGTGCAAACGCTTCCACCAATTGACGGAAATTACAACCTACAAGACTACGAAGAAGCAAAACAAAACTTCGACTGGTCGGAAATCGAAAAACAATTCTCTTGGCACGAAACAGGAAAGGTAAACATGGCATACGAAGCAATTGATCGCCATGCTGAGAATCCTGATAAGCAAAACCAGGTAGCACTTCATTATTTAGATGGAAGCCGCAAAGAGGAGTATACATTTGCGGATATGAAAAAATACACAAACAAAGCAGCAAATGTAATGAAAGAAGCAGGTATTGAGAAAGGAGACCGCGTCTTCATTTTCATGTCCCGTTCTCCCGAACTTTACTTTGCTCTTCTAGGTGCAATTAAAGTGGGCGCTATCGTTGGCCCATTGTTTGAAGCCTTCATGGAAGGAGCTGTCCGGGACCGTCTTGAAGACAGCGAAGCAAAAGCACTCGTTACAACGCCTCAGTTAGTAGAACGGGTACCGTTTGATGATCTTCCAAATCTGGAAACGGTGTTCATCCATGGAGGCGTAGATGATGAAAAAGGCGGATTTTTGGATTTTGATGCAAGACTTCAGCAGGCGGGCAGCGATTTTGAACCGGAATGGGTAGACCGTGAAGACGGACTGATCCTGCATTATACTTCAGGGTCTACTGGAAAGCCTAAGGGCGTTTATCACGTACACAATGCCATGATACAGCACTATCAGACAGCGAAATGGGTGTTGGATTTGAAAGACGGGGATGTATACTGGTGTACAGCCGATCCTGGCTGGGTAACTGGCACATCCTACGGTATATTCGGTCCATGGCTTGCCGGCGTAACAAACGTGGTGCGAGGTGGCCGCTTCAGCGCACAGGACTGGTATGATACTCTGGATAGATACAATGTATCCGTATGGTATAGTGCACCAACTGCTTTCCGGATGCTCATGAGCGCCGGGGACGAGCTTGTGAAAGAATATGATCTTTCTTCGCTGCGACACATTTTGAGTGTCGGGGAGCCGTTAAATCCAGAAGTGGTACGCTGGGGTGAAAAAGCATTTAATCTCCGCATTCATGACACATGGTGGATGACAGAGACAGGTGCAATGATGATATGTAACTACCCGGCAATGACAATTAAAGCCGGGTCCATGGGGAAACCAATCCCAGGAGTCTACGGTGCAATTGTCGATGATCAGGGAAATGAGCTTCCGCCGAACCGAATGGGTAATCTGGCTATCAAGCCAACCTGGCCGGCAATGATGAGAGCTATTTGGAATAGAAAAGAAAAATTTGACAGCTATTTTGAATTGAACGGCTGGTACGTATCCGGTGACTCTGCTTATATGGACGAAGATGGCTACTTCTGGTTCCAGGGTCGTGTAGATGATGTCATCATGACTGCTGGTGAAAGAGTCGGACCATTTGAAGTAGAAAGCAAACTGGTTGAACACCCGGCTGTAGGTGAAGCAGGGGTTATTGGTAAGCCGGACCCGGTACGCGGGGAAATCATTAAAGCATTTGTAGCCCTGCGGGAAGGATATGAAGCTTCAGACGAGTTGAAGGAAGAAATTCAAAACTTCGTGAAAAAAGAACTTGCTGGTCACGTTGCGCCGAAAGAAATTGAATTCCGTAAATCACTTCCGAAAACAAGAAGTGGTAAGATTATGCGCCGTGTCTTGAAAGCATGGGAGCTTGATCTACCTACTGGTGATCTTTCTACTATGGAAGACTAGAGTGTGAAAATGTAAGAAGCCTCCGTACTTATCATGTACGGAGGCTTCTTTATTTCTAATGACCCTTCAGGTATGATATACAGAAAGAATAGAAAGGGGGCGAGGCGGTCTTGGTTGCTTTAATTATCGGTATTATTATTTTACTGGAAAGTTTCTATTTAATATTTAAAGGAAGTAAAGAAAATCGACGTTTTCTGCGGACAGCAGGAATGGTTTCAGTGCCTATTGCAATATTACTGGTGTGGATTGGACTGGCCCAGATGGCTTAATTCTTAATTTCAATACATAATGGCTTTTTACTTCCCTACTCTTCTTGTTCGGAAGAACTGCTTTCATCTGTTTCATTTTCAGTATCACTTGAAGTCTCTGGCGAAGAATTTTCGCCAGGGGCTTCTTCATTTGTAGACGAGGCCTCAGACTCTCCGGTATCCTCAGCACCCCCGTCCCCGGAAGGAGCAGAAGAGGAGTCCTCAGCGGAATCCTCTTCGTCAGTGGAAGCGCCGGAGTCTTCAGTCTCGTCAGAGCCACCATCCCCGGAAGGAGCAGAAGAGGAGTCCTCAGCGGAATCCTCTTCGTCAGTGGAGGCGCCGGAATCCTCGGTTTCGTC
>NZ_JBQLID010000012.1:0-98879 GCF_056034405.1 Marinococcus sp. LNHM4E3-1
CAGGCTATTTCTTTTTATCATAGCACAAAAAAACTGCCGACAAACTCTAAAATTAGAGTCATTGTCGACAGTCTGAGCCGGCCTGCCTGAAAGGCAGAACCGGCGTTTCATATTCTTGTTAGGACGGGAGTGTTACTTTGTCCATGAATGCTGAAAAAGCATAGGAATCTTCATTGTAGGCGTATAAAAACATGGATCCTGAAACAGCCGTCCGGTAGGAAACATTTTCCCATCCTCCGTTTTCAGTCACTTCCTGTTGGAACTGCTCCTCTGCCTGTACAGCCGCATCCCGGGAATCGAACTCATAAACCGCTACTTTTGTATTCGTGCTGTCTTCCTCCCACATTTCGCTTTCATGATCCATGGATACCGGGGCCGCAGGGCTTTCTTCTGTCTCCTGCATAGAAAGTCCGTTGCTTTCAAGCTCCGTGATCCATTGTTCTGCTCCCTCTGCCTCATTCCCACAGGCCGATGCAAGCAGCAGCATGCCTGCCGCTGCGCACGCTGCCATCCTGTTGAAAAGCCGCATTGCAGTCCCCCTCCTCCCGAAAAAAATGAATATGCTGCTGATTATGTATATGTTTATTCTAACAGGGATTTCCAGTCGAAACATTATTCTTCTCGTTTTTTTGCACATTTTTATGCCTTTGTTACAATAGAGAACAGCATGAAAGGAGCGAATAAATAATGACTACGAATAACCGCATTGAATCTAAAAATTCTTTTGAGGAAACAATACAAACAGAAACACCGGTAGCAGTAGAATTTTCAGCAGGCTGGTGTCCGGACTGCCGGAGACTCGATATGTTTATAGACGATGTACTGAACCGTTTTGACAGCGTGCCATTTCATAAAATTGACACCGAACAGCTGCCAGACATTACAAGCGAACAGGAAGTAATGGGCATACCGAGTATTCTTGTATTCCAGAACGGGGAAAAAATAGGCCATTTGCATAGCGCAGATGCTAAAACCCCGGGTCAGGTAAGCGACTTTTTCTCCAAATATTACTAAAGAAAAACTGCCGGGATTCCGGCAGTTTTTAATTTTTCTGGGCAGCCCATGCCGTGCTTTGTTTGAAATTGCCAGAAGCGGGAATGTTCCCTTCAGCATACTAAAAAGGAGTGAACATTATGGCAGTTATTGATGCCAAAGAAATATTAAGCGAATACCGCCGCGGCATAGAGCAATTCAGTGAATCCTATCAGGAAATCGCAAAAAATTACAACCGCTTTACGTCGAGTGCTTTTGAAGGCGGAGAAGTTTCGACCGCTCAGAAGCATTTGACAGCTCTTGCTATTGGCGTTCATCAGGGTGATACTACATGCATTGTTTACCATATGGACCAGTGTCTCCATCATGGATGTTCTGAGGATGAAATCAAAGAGTATATGGGTGTAGCGGCAGCTTTTGGCGGCGGCGAATCCATGAGTGAAGCAGTGACGATAGGCCTCGATGCCCTGCAGCAGTTAAAGGATAGATAAACAAGAAGCTGTTTCCTTTGCCGGAAACAGCTTCTTGTTATTTATCCAGGATATCTACAACAAATTGGGACCATGTCTCAAGCCGCTCATATGTATCCGGCTGGGACAGTTCATCCACGCTTGTCCAGAAGCCGCGGATCTGCTCCGTTTCTTTGACCTGTACGTCCACGTGCTCCGGAAGAATAAAAGTATATAGAATGCCGAGATGCACTTCACCGACGGCGTTATCGTCATCATTAATCAATCCAAGCGCCTGCATTTCCGCTCCTTCCAGAGAAGAAATATGAAGTTCTTCTTCCAGCTCACGGTCAGCATTTGTGTGCAGCAGCTCCTGAAATGTCGAAACACCGGATTCAGCATTCATATGCCCTCCAAACCCGAGGGACAGTTTATTATGCAGCCTTCCTTCTCCTCCGCCTGCAAGCCGTTCGTATGCGAATAATTGTTCTCCCCTTCGAATGACTACATAGGGAATCGGCTGTTTCCAGGAAGGGTCTTCTTCGGCGTCTCCCCGCCTTTTTTCCGTATATGTATCCGCAATCGTTCCAATAATTTCCTGAATTTGATCCTGCTCGTCCTGCACCCCGTGAAATGCCCGCGCTTCGCGTGCAAATACCTGCTCTCTTGGTGCTACTACAATCATTTCATCCATTTTACCCATACTTTTCACCTCTTTGTGATGTTCATCTGTACTTTATTATAATTATAGCGGAAATTTTTTATATACACATTAAAAAAGCCAGGCGCAGGCCCGGCTTTTTTGTTAGTCGAAAATGAAATCTTCGTCCCGGACCGGCTCCACTGTTGCTTTTTTGTAGCCGTTTCCTTTCATCGAGAAGAAATCATGGGATTTTGTTTTTGTATCCATGCCGTTTAATACAATCGGGTTAATTTCTTCCTCTTCAAAATACGCATCCAGGCCTAAGTTCATCAATGCTTTGTTCGCATTGTACCGAAGGAACTTTTTCACATCAGAGGTCAGTCCTACCGGATCATACAACTGTTCGGTGTAAAGCAGTTCATTTTCATACAGCTCCATGAGGAGGTCGTGGGCAAATTCCCGCAGCTCTTCCTGCTTTTCCGGTGTCTGGCGCTTGTAAATTTCCTGTGCCAGAAGACCAACGTATACCCCGTGGATCGCTTCGTCACGGATAATCAGGTTAATGATTTCCCCGCTCTGCATGAGCTTGCCCTGGCCGTAGAAATAAAGCGGATAATAGAAACCACTGTAGAACAGAAAGCTTTCAAGATAAACAGAAGCTACCATCGCTTTGTACAGGGAAATTTCGTCCCCGTCTTCGATTTTATTGTACTGCTCGACAATACGGGTAGCTTTTTTCTGCAGGTGCGGATTTTCCTTCACCCATTCAAACAGCTCATTGATTACTTCTGTAGAAGCAAGTGTCATGAAAATGTTCGAATAGGATTTTGCGTGCACCGCGTTTTCCATCATTGCCATAAAGTTTAATACCGCTTTGCGCTGGTGGCCTTCCACCTGCTCAGCAACCTTTGGCATGCCGACATTTCCCTGCTCTGTATCGAGCAGGGTCAAACCGGCGAGTACTTTCATATACGTGTCTTTTTCTTCATCGGATAAATATTTCCACGTGAGCAGATCCCCGTTTAGTGATATTTCCTCTGGAAGCCAGAACTGTTTTACGTTCTGGCTGTAAAACATCTGCGTAAAGTCGTCGTCTTGTTTTGACCAGTCGGCTGCGTCAAATATTTGATTCATGGGGTGATGCTCCTTTCTTTACACGACGCAGGAGAGGCAGTCGTCCTGTCCTGTGTCTTTTGTCCGCGCATAGTAAATCGTCTTGATACCTTTATGGTGGGCATAGAGATCAATTCGGTTCAGGTCTCTCGTGGTGATGGTGTCACGCACAAAGAGAGTGAAGCTGATGCCCTGATCGATGTGCTCCTGGATAGCTGCGATCATATCCACAACGTTGAACATATCCATGTCATATGCCGCTTTGTAGTAGAACCAATTATCCGGCGCAAGGCCCGGCATCGGGTAATACGTTTTCGAGTTGCCGTACGTCCGTTCTTCAATCCGCTCCATAATCGGCATAACAGAAGCAGTAGCCGACTGTACGTAGGAAATGGAGCCGGTTGGTGCGATTGCCAGGCGGTAGCTGTGGAACAATCCGTGCGTCTGCACCTGCTTCATCAGCTCTTCCCAGTCTTCAGCATCCGGCAGGGCCATGCCTTCAAACAGGTCCGCAATTTTAGCAGAGGACGGGAGGTAAGAACGGTTCAAATACTTGTCAAAGTAGGAGCCGTCAGCATAACTGGATCCTTCGAAGCCGTAGAACGTCTCTCCTGTTTCTTTTGCAAGCTCCATCGAACGCTGAATGGAATAGAAGTTCACAGCCATAAAGAAGAAATCAGCGAATTCCCTTGCTTCCTCACTTTCGTAGGCGATATGGTTCTGTGCCAGAAAGCCGTGCAGGTTCATCGCACCGAGGCCAATCGATTTCATCATCTGGTTGCCGCGGCGTACAGCCGGAGCATTCGTAATATTGGTATGCGTCGCTACGTGGGTCAGAGAATCAGTGGCGAGCTTCACTGTATCCTTGATCGTTTTGTGCTTCATAACATTGGCAATGTTCAACGAACCAAGGTTGCAGGAAATATCTAGGCCGACTTCATCTTCCTCGCCGTAATCCGTATAGCTTGATACCTCAGACGCCTGGAGGACTTCAGAGCAAAGGTTGGAGAATTTTACTTTGGACACGTTATTCAGCGCGTGCGCCCGGTTGACGTTATCCTGAAACATCAGGTAAGGGTATCCGGATTCGGACCGGAGAATCGCCAGCTTTTCAAGCATGCGGCGGGCATTGACCTTGTCTTTTTTCACGCGGTCGTCCTCGACGAGCTTGTCGTACATTTCGCTCATATCCATTTCATCAAGATGTTCACCGTACGCCCGGTACACTGTGTGCGGATAGAACAGATACATATCTTTATCCTGGCGGGCGAGCTCAACGAATTTATCCGGAATCACGACTCCGATTGATAATGTTTTAACACGCACGTCTTCATCGGCCGAAATTTTCTTTGAATCCAGGAAGTCGTGAATATCCCGGTGAAAAATATTTAAATATGCCGCGCCGGAGCCCTGGCGCTGCCCCATCTGATCTGCATAACGAAAAGCATTGTCGAGCAGCTTCATTACGCCGACGACACCTTTTGTCGCGTTTTCCACATCCTTAATGGCTTCGCCCTTTGCCCGGAGCTTCGATAAGTTCAGTGACACACCGCCGCCTACCTTGGACAGCTGCATGGAGATATCGACAGCCCGGGAGATATCATTTAAAGAGTCGTTTACTTCCAGCAGGAAGCAGCTGACTAATTCTCCGCGCCGTTTTCTGCCGGCATTCAGGAACGTCGGGGTGCTCGGCTGATAATCCTGGCTCATCATCATTTCTGCAAACTGCTCAGCTTTTTCTGCGTTTCCATTGCCGAAATAAAGGGCCACAACAGCCACCCGGTCTTCAAAGCGCTCAAGGATCATTTTCTGATCATTGGTTTTCAGCGCATAATCATTGTAAAATTTAAACGCGCTCATGAATGACGGAAAACGGAATTTCTTTTCATAGCACAGGTTGTAGACGCGCTCAATTTCTTCAAATGAATACGCCTCGAGGAATTCTTTTTCATAAAAGTCATTTTCGAGCAGGTAGTCGAGCTTTTCTTTCAGATCGTGAAAGAAAACAGTGTGCTGATTGACGTATTGAATAAAGTATTGATAAACGGCTTCTTTGTCTTTTTCAAATTGAAAGGACCCGTCCTTTTGGAACATAATCTCATTGTTTAACTGGATCCAGTCGGTGGTTTGTGTTTGTTGCAACTTTCATCGCCTCCTCTGCGAAAATGGACACATCGTTTTTTGTTCCGCTCAGTTCGAATTTATGGAGTATGGGAACGTTGTAGTTCACTGCAATCTGATTGGCGCTTTTGGCGAAATTGTCTCCCCATACTTTGTTTCCACTCGATGCTACAGCAAGAAGCTGCTCTGCATGTTCTTCGAGAAATGCTTCGGTGGATTCCGGGATATTTCCAAATCCCTTCGTATAGGTGATAAGGATAAACGGTTCATCGATTTGTTCCGCTTCATTCAGACTGTACACCCGGTCAAACGGGATTTTTTCCGCAAAACGCTTCACGTTGCCCGTCATAGAATCAAAAATGATCGGTATCATCGAATCCCCTCCTTACTTTCTAAAATGTACGAACATGTGTACATCATTCTTATACCACTACTATATATGGTGTAATCTTCTTTTTCAACATACATGATATAGATATTTTTCGTTTCATCCTCTTGACAATTAAAATCTCTGCCATACTTCCTTATACTCCTCGATTCTACCCTTAAAATTGTGCACATTTTCTGACAGAAAAAATTTCAGTAAGTAAGACCTGCTTCTATATCTAGTCGTTTATAAAAACTTCCAGTGTCTGTACTACTACATACAGACATGCATTTAGTCCAGCTCTCTATTTACAGCGGGATAATTTTCGGTAAATTCTTGATACTTTCAGTGTACAGAAAAATTTATCACGCATTATTTCAAACAAAAGCAGCCCGCGCTTACGCCGGCTGCTTCTCCATATTTCATCACCTTTTCAGGCGGGGTTTTATCTTTCTTTTAATTGAATTAGCTCGTTGACGATCCAGTAGGGGTCCGGCCGGGCGGCTTCCCAGACAGAAACTGCCACGGTGCCGTCCTGATCGATCACATACGTTACGTCTGCAGGGCAGTACGAATGATATCCGGCATGGCGCAGGGCCGCTTTAACCTCCGGGACGTCCTGAAGCAGGTGATCCCGGCAGGAGATGCACGCATTATACCAGGAGGCTGCCACAGCATTTGTGTCTGCAAGCACCTTTCCTGTAAAAGACATGTGCTGCAGCTCTCTCTGAAGGGCGGATACCTGCCCGCTGGCAGCTACTACGATCTGGGCTCCCATCTGCCGAAGCAGCGGGGAAGCCTCCTGATAGCTTCGCAGCCGTTCTGTTTCTGCATGTATCCAGCCGCCAAAACAGAAGAGAAGCACTACCGGACCCTGGAGGAGCAGCTGGTTTAACGTAACATTTTCCCCGTCCATGCTGGGCAGTGAGAATGCCGGTGCGCTCTCTCCTATTCTGAGTCCAGGGCAGAATCCCGGCCGTTTTTCCTGGTGCCATTCGTTCCATAAGATGCTTTTTGCCCGGTGCAGCTGTGAATGCAGCACCTTTTCCCTCAGTAGTGCCATTCCTGGAAGACTCCTTTCGGACCCCGTTCATCTGTTGGTGTTAGTCTTTAATTGTCGTTATCGTCATCGTCGTTGTTATCATCATCATCGTCATCTTCAATATCTCTGGAAGCGATCGTACCGTCTGCATCATTTATGAAGAAATCGCCTTCCTGTTCGTTCGTTTCCACCGAAAGGTCGTATCCGTTCTCTTCACGGTCCAGCTCCCATTCATTCAGCTCTCCGGAAACTTCGCCCATCCCCGAAGCCACAATATCTTCTAAACTGACGCTGTCCCCGTCCTGGATCAGCGGTTCTTCATTATCTTTATCATCATCGGTTTCTTTTTCAGTCACATTGCCGGAGAACGCTCCTACTTCAACATCGTATTCTTGTTCGCCTTCGAGCTCCACATCGTATTTCTGATCTTCCATATCCAGTTCCAGCTCAACCGCCTGACCGCCCGTTTCTTCCTCAGCAATCAGTACAGCTTCATCGGCAGTAATTTTTTCCTCACCAGAGCTGCTGTTGTTTTCGTTACTTTCTCCGGCTGTTTCTTCTGAAGATTTGTTTGAAGAGGTTTCTGCTTCCACGCCACTATTCATGGTCGTGTAAGCTCCTGCACCAATAACTGCACCAAGCGCCGTGACCCCCGCGAGACTGCCTGCAAGTACTTTCCCTTTCATGGTCATTTCCCCCTTTATTTGTTGTTACACCTTTACTATAGAGGCCCGACATGAGAATATCCCTACAAGAAAATGAGAAATTGATGAGAAATACATGGACGGCTCATAACAAGTAAAAAGACAAAAAAAGCCACCTGGAATCATCCAGGCAGCTTTTGCCGTTTAATCATCCCAGGTGACTGACAGTATTTCTCCGGTGATGCCGTGTACCTGAACCGTAGCTTCGTCGTCATCATTTTGTTCAAGCTCCACGTAGTAAAACGGCTCCCCAGCATCCGACGTTTCGAAATCAACGTCGTCCACTTCCCCGTTCACTTCCTCCTGCGCCACAGCTGCGGCTTCCTGTTCACTAAGCACTGTCTGGCGTCTTTCTTCACGCTCTTCCTGTGCTTTTTCTTCTAAAATATCTCCTGACCGCGCATCGATAGTCATTTCTTCCAACGCTTCGTCTTCGGCAAACTCCACTACGTACACGGCGGTTCCTTCCCATGTTTCCCGGCTGATTTCTTCAATAGAAAAGTCAGTCTCTTCTTCTGCCCGGGTGCGCGCTTCTTCTTCTGTTAGAGCTTCTGTATCACCAGTACTGTTACCCGCTACCCGTGTGACGCCTGTAACCGCTCCGTCTTCAGCATCCACCTGCAGCTGGTACGTCCCTCGGTCAAGCTCTGTCATCACCTCATAGGTGCCGTTTTGTTTTTCCACGCTAGTGATGTCACCCTGATACTGTCCCTGAACAGCCTGTTCAATTTCCTCCGGCGACATTTCCGGGGTAAAATACGGCGAAAACCGCCAGGCCCCAAAAGTGGCCACTATGATACCAGCCACCAGCACAAACAGAAAGATAACATTTTTCACCGCAGGCCCCCCTCTCCCTGTTGCTATTATTGTATCCGTTCATTCTGAGAAATTGATGAGAAAGGGAGAGTCATTCACTGGTTATAGGAAAAATTAAGCGGACCGCCGTTCCCTGGCCGTGCGTGCTTTCAATTGTGATGCGTGCGCCGAGAGCTTCAGTAATATCTCTGGCAAGCGACAAACCGAGCCCGTAGCCCCCGCTTGCCCGTGTTCTCGACTCATCCACCCGGTAAAAGCGTTCGAAAACTCGTTCAATATCCTTTTCCGGAATACCGATGCCCCGGTCAATCACAGCGATGACCGGTTCTGTATCTGTCGTTTCGATTTTTACATCAATGACATCACTGCTGTATTTCCGGGCATTATCAAGCAGGATATACAACAGCTGCTTCACTTTGTCGGGATCAGTCTGAACGATTGCCGGCTCCCCGGTTAATTCGATCTCCCGGTGGTAGCTGCTGCGGTAGTTTTCCACAGCATCTGCCGCCACCGTCTCCAGGTCCACTTCGGTAATATGGAGGTTTTCTTTTTCATTCTGACGGGCAAGCAGCAGAAGCTGCTGGGTCAGCTCCCTCATCCTCACCGCTTCGGAATGAATGGCTTCCACCGATTCTTCAATGATTTCGGGACGTGAGGCTCCTCTTCTCTGCAGCAGGCTGGCGTATGATTCAATCACAGTCAGCGGCGTTTTTAACTCATGCGACGCGTTGGATACAAACTGCTCCTGTTTATGATAATTTTCTTCGAGACGCTCAATCATTTCATTAAACGTCTCCCCCAGCTGCTCGATTTCATCCCTGGACTTCGACGACGTGGAAATCCGCTTGAATCTGCCGCTTGTCTGGATATCACGCATAGTAGCTGACAGCGCTGCGATTGGACGGAGGATTACCGTGCTCAATAAGCGTGCCGAGAGAAAGACCGGGATGACAGCCGCAATAGTAGCGACTATTAATATTATCCGGAGCACCGCCAGATTTTCTTCTGTCTGGCGGAGGCTGTCGGTAATCTGAATGTTTGCCACCTGTCCATCTGTCCATATGACCGGCACCGAAACGAATGCGTACCGCTCCCCGTTATGTTCCACCACCCGTTCATATTCTTCGGAATAATATTGAACGGGCTCCCCCGTTAAGCTTCCCTCTTCCGGGGAAGTTACCGTCGCTGCCTCCGACTCATCCTGCAGTACAATTCTGGCCATCCCTTCCGTTGGGGTATACGCCCGGAGCAGCTGTTCGACCGAAAAATTATCCGCGGATTCATTAAACGTGGAGGCTGTCTGTCTTCCTTCTTCTACAGTCTGTTCCACCTCACTTCCGATCATCATGCGGGAAAAGGAAAAGTAAATAGCAAGCACTAAAAGAACGACGAGCACAAATACGAGCACCGATGTATATAAATGAATTTTATTTCCAAGCTTCATGAGAAGTCCTTCACCACGTAGCCAACGCCGCGCACAGTCTGGATATGCGCGGTCCCAAATGGTTTATCAATTTTGTTGCGCAGATAACGAATGTATACGTCCACCACGTTCGTTTCCCCGAAATAATCAAAGCCCCACACCTGCTCTAAAATCTGGTCCCGGGACAGCACCTGCTTTTTGTTTTTCAACAGATAGGAAAGCAGGTCAAACTCTCTGCGCGTCAGCTCTATCGGTTCCCCGCCGGCATACACTTCCCTGGCCGACTCATTCAGCCGCACTTCGCCCACAGAGAGCCACTGCTCTGCTTCGGCTTTCAAAGCTGCTTCTGCCTGAAAGCGGAGCGAGGAACGGACACGGGCGAGAAGTTCTTCAATTTGGAACGGCTTTGTAATGTAATCGTTGGCCCCGAGGTCGAGTCCGGAAACTTTATCCTCCACAGAATCTTTAGCAGTAACAAGCAGAACCGCTGTTTTTGTGTTCTGGCTTCGTATCCGGCGCAGCAGTTCAATACCGCTGATGCCCGGAAGCATAATATCAAGAATAATTAAATCCCACGGCTCCGCCTGGTACATGGCAAACCCCTCAAGACCGTCAGAAGCTTTCTGAACATAATAATTTTCGTAGGTGAGTTCAAGCTCAAGCACCCGCGCAATTTTTTCTTCATCTTCAACAATCAGTATACGTGCTTGTTCCATTAGGCATCCCTCGATACGCTGCCGGATGGCAGTCTATTATGATGAAGAACGTTGGTTCGAAGCTTTACCCCACAAAGTGATTGTTCTCCATGTGAAATAAACAGCGGTTCCAATTAAACAAATAAGGAAAAATGAAGGAAAAAACCACCCGAGTCCCTCGCTTTCATTCAGGGCCGTACGGACGGTCTGCCACTGAACATAGACAAATCCGAGCGACAGCTCTACGAGGAGCACAGAAATGAGAATCTGTCCCTCCCGCTTAAACACTTCTATTTGATGCTCATTCATTCGCACCGGCAGACGGAACCATCCCGGGTAGCGGAGAGAAAAATACGCCCCGATCCAGATAGCGATCAACGCCAGCGGCGGAACAAATAAATAATACTTTGCAGCATATTCGTTCGGGTCTCCGGTGGCGTCGAAAAACTGGGGCACAATGTAGGGAAGACGGGTCCAATAGAAAAGCACAATCGCCAGTATTCCTATTGAAGCCACACCCCCTACAATTAATGCTGTTCTTGCAAACGTCGGCATAACGGTCTGCCTCCTACTATTCTTTATTCCAGCTTCACCACTGCTGCTTTTTTAACGCTTTTGATATCATTACTAGCGTAACAATACAGGACATCGCAATAATGACCATGACGATGCTCCACATCCATTCTCCGGAAATGACGAAGAAAACGCCGAGAATCAGACTTAGCACCACAATAAACCCTTCGAACCAATAAAAGAATTTTACAGCTGCATTTGTGTTCATGACTTTCCTCCTGATTTTTCTTTTGATTTCTTTTTATAGCCTGGCTTTTTTCTGCCCGTCTGGTACGCTCCAAGCAGAGCACTCAGCATGCCAATTGCTGCGACGATAACGTAAAATGTAGATCCGCCAAGCCACAGGAAAAAACCGGCAGTCGCCGCAGCCAAAACTAAAAATATTATATTAAACGTAAACAGCACCGGGGATCTCAAACTACCCCTCCCTTTCGACTTTATCTTATATCAACGTATCATTTTCTTTTCTTATTGCCCATCTTTTCATCAAAAAGAGGCCAAAATATTTCCTCATTGGTCTTTTCTCTTTTTAGACCGGTTTAAAACAAAAAAGCACCCATCTGTATGGGCGCTGTAATGATATGAATGGTGCTAGTGACAGGACTTGAACCTGCGACCTGATGCTTACGAGGCAACTGCTCTACCAGCTGAGCTACACTAGCGAACGTTTACGGCAAGTAATAATATACAAAAAGAAAAATTGGGTGTCAATCAAAAAAACAGAGGCCGGTCGCGGCCTCTTGCTTTCATACACTTAAATAAACAGCAGCAGACTCAAGGCCATTACGGCCATACCACTCACTACCCCGTAAATCGATACGTGGGTTTCATCATATTTTTTTGCCGCCGGCAGCAGTTCATCCAGAGAAATGAATACCATAATGCCAGCCACAGCAGCGAAAATGATTCCAAACAGCGTATCGGTCAAAAACGGCATGAGCAGAAGAAAAGCCAGAATAGCACCAGCCGGCTCTGATAATCCTGATAAAAATGAAAGTCGGAATGCTTTGCGTTTGCTTCCGGTCGCAAAATAAATCGGTACCGAAACAGCTACCCCTTCAGGAATATTGTGTATCGCGATCGCAAGAGCGATCGCAAGTCCAAGGCCCGGGTCATTCAGAGCAGAGGTAAACGTAGCGATACCTTCAGGAAAGTTATGTATAGCAATAGCAAGAGCTGTGAAGGTCCCCATTTTCATAAGGCCCTGGCGTTCAAGCTCTTCCTTTGACATATGCATATCTTCCACCCGCTTTACTTCATGCGGATTTCCTTTTTGGGGGACGAGCCGGTCAATGGCGGCAATAAAAATCATCCCTCCAAAAAATCCCCCGACGGTAACCCACTGGCCTCCGACTTCTCCGAGCGCCCCGACCAGCGACTCCTGTGCCTTAAAAAATATCTCCACCATGGAGACATAAATCATCACACCTCCGGAAAAACCGAGCGAAAAAGCCAAAAACCGGGTATTTGTCGTAGAAGTGAAAAAAGCCAGTATACTTCCGATTCCTGTGGCAAGCCCGGCTCCAAGTGTTAACAAAAATGCATAAATGACATTTGGTTCCATACGCTGCCCCCTTTGTAATCTGATTGGCTTCACGATTCTTTCCCTTATGCAACATTTTAACCATTATTCAAATGTTGTGTCAATGCAAAACTTCCCCCGGCGGAAAGCCGGCGCCGTTTTTCTCTGCGCCGCGAACGAAAAAAGGTGCCCACGGCTGGAAAGCCGTAAGCACCTGTTGTCTCCAGTATGTATGGTGGAGACGGTGGGATTCGAACCCACGTCCAGAGATATTGCCACTTTAGCATCTACGAGCGTAGTCGCTATATTATCATTCACCAGTACGTCAGCCTAGCAACAGGCTTCCGTACGGCTAGTCTGATTAGTCTCTTCAGCCGCCCTCAGACGGAGGGCGAACTGCGTAGCCCACTAAGAGTGAGACCCCAAATCATTCCACGCGGGCGATGGAATGCGGGATCCGCAAAAAGCAGTTGTTACGCTGCTACTGCGAGGTTTTCGTTGTTTTTGCCAGTTATTATTGGCGTGGCATTTTTACGAGCTGCCTCTCGGCTCGCAGCTAAAGCTCAACCTATCCCTGTCGAAGCCGTAACGTCCCCATGTGAAGGATAAGCATGTGCCCATAGGTTTATGAGCGACATACTATATTATAACGAGAGGTCTGGAGCGTGTCAATCTAGTCGCTCATGCCTTTCATGCTGCGATTGATTGCTTTGTCCATTTCACGCTTGGCATCCTGTTCCTTGAGCGCCTGGCGTTTGTCGTATTTTTTCTTACCTTTGGCAAGACCGATTAACACCTTCGCTTTACCGTTTTTAATATAAACCTTTAATGGAATAATGGAGTACCCGGACTGCATGCTTTTACCAATAAGTTTATTAATCTCCCGGCGGTGCAGCAGAAGCTTTCTCGTACGCAGGGGATCGTGGTTGAACTGATTCCCCTGTTCATACGGACTGATATGGGCATTATGCAGAAACAGCTCGTTATTATCGATTTTCCCGAAGCTGTCCTTCAGATTCATCCTGCCAGCCCGGATCGACTTTATTTCGGTGCCCCGCAGTTCAATACCGGCTTCGAAGGTATCTTCAATGGTATAGTCATGACGGGCTTTCCGGTTTTGCGCCAGCACACGGTTTTCCGTTTTTACTGCCATCTCCATTCACCTGCCTTCTGTCTTTATTCTACCATAGGGGCCCGGGCGCGTCCTATTGCCCCGGGCTTTCCCGCGATCATATTATTTCTTTTTATTGTTTTTTGAGACTTTCGAGTAAAACGGCTTTTTGTTACCTGATTTGCCTTTTTTACGTCCACCGTCTTTTTTATTGCCGTCTTTCTTTTCTCCCTGTCCCTGGCCTTCTTTTCGGCCGGGACGCTTGCCCTTATCGCCCTGAACAACTTTTGCGGACTCTTTGCGACGTGCTTTCGCCGGCCGTTTCATGCCGACAATTTCAAAATCGATCGCCGCTTCATCAAGATTTACATTCAGAACACGCACTTCCACCTGATCACCGATGCGGTACATATTCGCGGTACGCTCACCTATCAGCGCATACTGCTTAGGATCATAGTGGTAATAATCATCCGTGAGATAGCTGATATGCACCATACCTTCAATGGTGTTTTCAAGCTCTACAAACAGACCAAAGTTCGCGGCGCCGCTTACAAAACCGGTAAATTCTTCCCCGATTTTATCCTTCATATACTGCGCTTTCTTCATGCTGTCAACTTCACGCTCGGCATCAATTGCCCGGCGCTCCATCTCCGAAGAATGCTGGGTGATTTCCGGCAGTTCATTTTTCCATTTCTGCTGCGTTTTGTCGTCCAGCCGTTTATTTACCAGATACGTCCGGATCAAACGGTGAACAATCAGGTCCGGATACCGGCGGATTGGTGACGTAAAGTGAGTATAGAAGTCCGCAGCCAGCCCAAAGTGGCCGGCGTTTTCAGGATCGTACTTTGCCTGCTGCATCGAGCGCAGCATCACTGTACTGATCACTGCCTGTTCCGGTTCTCCTTTTACAGCGTCAAGCACTTCCTGAAGCGCACGCGGATGTACCGTATTTGCCGTCCCTTTAACTGCATAGCCAAAGTTCGTAACAAACTCCACGAACGACTGCAGCTTATCTTCGGCAGGATCTTCGTGAATCCGGTAGACAAACGGCACTTTCATCCAGTGGAAATGCTCGGCTACTGTTTCGTTGGCTGCCAGCATAAACTCTTCAATCAGCTTTTCAGCGACCGAGCGCTCACGCAGCACCACGTCTGTCGGAGCAGTCGTTTCATCCACGAGCACCTGTGCTTCCTTGAAATCAAAATCAATGGCGCCTCTTCCAAACCTCTTTTCGCGGAGAATAGCTGCAAGCTCTTCCATGCGCTCAAACATTGGCACGAGCTGGCTGTATTCCTCCCGCTTTGCCTGGTTGTTTTCTTCAAGAATCAGACGGACATCATTGTACGTCATCCGGGCGGCCGTTCGAATTACACTTTCAAAGATTTCATGATTAACGACCTCGCCCTGCGGCGTTACTTCCATTTCACACGAGAGCGTCAGCCGGTCCACCTGCGGGTTCAGGCTGCAGATACCGTTTGACAAACGATGCGGAATCATCGGGATTACCCGGTCGACCAAATATACACTCGTGGCCCGTTCTCCTGCCTCCACATCGATAGGTGTTCCTTCGTCCACGTAATAGCTGACGTCTGCAATATGAACGCCGAGCTTATAGTTTCCGTTATTATATTTCGTCACCGTTACAGCGTCATCGAGATCCTTTGCGTCTGCTCCGTCGATGGTCACGATAGTTTCATCGCGAAGATCCCGGCGCTGTTTGATTTCACTTTCATCAATTACGTCCGGTGTTTTCTGAGCCTGCTCCACAGCCTCCTCGGGAAAATCTCCCGGGAGGCCGTGCTTATGAATGATCGACAGAATATCCACGCCCGGGTCATTTTTATGCCCGATGATATTGACGACTTTTCCTTCAGCTCCTGAAGCCGCATCCGGGTATTTAGTCAGCTCTACGACAACCTTATGGCCGTCCACTGCTCCGTTTTCTGCGTCCTGCGGAATATAAATATCATCGCGGATATGCTTATCATCCGCCGCGACAAACCCGTAATTACCGTAGCGCTGGTATGTGCCAACGACTTTTTCAATACCGCGTTCGATGATGCGGATAATCGTGCCTTCGGTTTTACTGCCCTGGCTCGAGTCCGAGATACGAACAAGTACGGTGTCTTTGTTCATGGCCCCGTTAATTTCCCCGGCCGGCACAAAGATGTCGTCGCGTTCCTTTTCCTCCGGAATAATAAAGGCAAATCCTTTGGCATGGCTCTGCACGCGTCCGCGCATCAGATTCATTTTCTCCGGTATGCCGTAGCGGTTGCTTCTCGTCCGGACAACGTCTCCGCTGTCCTCCATTTCGTTTAGCGTCTTCATGAGACGCTTAATATCTTCTGCCGAATCCGCCTGAAGCGTTTCCTGGATCTCCTCAATCGTTGCAGGGCCCGCAGAATCGTTTTTCAGGTAATTCAGCAGTGTCTGTTTTATTTCCTGGTCCAACGTTTTCATCTCCTTTCAATTTGTTGTGATAAACGTTTTGAGCTTTACGCTCTTTTTTTATTTTGACCAATTTAATCCTTCTAAAAACTGATATACATCTTCGTTCAGCTCATCGCGGTCATTCCCGAGGGTAATAACGTGCGGGGAGTCCGGATACCACTTAATCTGTTTATCCTCCGAAGAGATTTCTTCATAAATGATATTTGCGCTGTCTTCTGCAATCATATCATCTTTTTCACCCTGCACAATCATCGCCGGCGCATGAACCATGTCCAGGCTTTCTTCCACTTCCCGGATCAGCCGGTTGACCGAGTGCAATGTGTCCGTCGGCAGCTGACGAAATTCCATAATTTCTTTATCAATCTGGTCCTGGTCTTTCCCTTCCAGACGTTTAAATTCTTTCGCGTAATTGATGACATCTCCGTTCAGCTTGTCTGCGTTGTTGAATGTCGACATTGGGGCGCTCATTGGAATAATACCCAATACATCGTAATGATACGCCACACGCAGAGCCATAAGTCCTCCGAGAGAAAGGCCCCCGACGGCAATCTGATCAAAGCCTCTTTCCTTTAATTCCTCAATTCCTGCTTTTACATCCTCCCACCAGTCATGGTAGTCCGTCTCCATCAGCTCTTCCGGAGGAACACCGTGGCCTTTGTAGACCGGCGCATGTACAGTATAACCTTTCTTTTCCAAAAAACGTCCCATCATCCGGACATCCGCAGATGAGCCTGTGAATCCGTGCAGCAGTAGAACTGCACGGTTTCCACCTTCAAAGGTAAATGACTTAGGGGGTACTACACGCATGATTCATCGTCTCCTATCTGTCTTCTTTTCTATTCAATCGATCGTTCGCATAAGGTTCTCAGAATTTATTTGTGTTGAAGTTAAAAATAACCGTACATCGTTCACCGCTTCGTGCCGGTGCGGACCGTGAAAAAGAAAGTGCTTGCCGTTTTTGTAAAGCACAAACTGCTTCACCGGGCTTTTTACCGTTTTATATATACGCACAGCACTCCGTACCGGCACCAGGCCGTCTTTTTCACCCTGGCCGATAAACACCGGACAGGATACTTTGCCAACAAACGGACGCAGCACGTGCGCTGCCTGCTGAAACTCCCGAAGTGCCCAGCCGGGGGTTTTTAATTTTTCTGCGGCTACCCCGTACCAGGGATGCAGCGATCCTCTGACTTGGCCGCCCGCTACAAGCAGCGTATCCTTCAAAAACTGGCCGGGGTTAATATATTCCATCGGCATACCAATAAGCACGAGCCGTTCCACCTTATAACGGGCTGCCACGTAGCAGGCAAGCAGGCCTCCCATCGAAAATCCAATCACGTACAGAGTGCTGCATGCAGCCGCCAGTTTTTTCGCTGCGCGGTCAGCAGCGTGAATCCATGTGACATAGGAAACACGGCTTTGAATGCTGAAGCTTCCGTCAGCATGACCTGGCAGCACCGGCGTTTCCACTTTCCAGTCTGTACACGCGCGGAGCTCTGCGGCAATCGGTTCGACCTCCCACGGAGAACCTGTAAATCCATGCAGACACAAACATCCAATCGCCTGGTTTTCAGCTGCTGTCTTCATGCTCCTGCTCTCCTATCCTTGGTTTATCTCTATCCGCCCGTTAAACGTTAAACTTCCACCTGTTTGTTTGATTCACCAAATACAGGAAAAGCAAACATTAGCCGGTAACATAAAAAACAGCGAACGATGGAACCGTCCGCTGCTGAGATAGCTTCCTATACTGTCTGTCAGACAAAATAGGCGATGAGTATGGTAAGAACAAAAAACAACACAGCCAGAACTACTGTAAACTGAATCAGAAAGGCTTCGATGCCTCTCGCTTTCTGTTTGCCAACCATTTGTTCGGCTCCGCCGGATATTGCTCCTGCCAAACCGCTGCTTCGGCCCGACTGCAATAAAATAATTGCAATAAGCATGACCGCAACGACTATTAATGCAACGTACAACGCCGTTATCATCACCCGTACACCTCCACGTTCCAATTACGCTTGTATTAATGTAACACACCAAAACGTGCAGTGCAAGCACGTGCGGCAGCATAGGCCGCAAAGCCCACGGTAACGGTGTTTTATTCAATTGTAAAAAACCGCAGCCCATATGCCGGGCTGCGGTCGAAAAGCAATTATTTGTTCAGGTTATAAAAAGCATCTTTGCCCAGATAAACAGCGGTTTCCGCCAGTTCATCGTTGATGCGGAGAAGCTGGTTGTATTTAGCTACACGATCTGTCCGGGATGGTGCACCTGTTTTAATCTGACCCGCGTTGGTCGCTACTGCGATGTCCGCGATAGTCGTATCTTCTGTTTCCCCGGAACGGTGGGAGATAACGGCTGTATAACCGGCACGCTTAGCCATTTCAATAGCATCAAAGGTTTCAGTAAGTGTACCGATCTGGTTCACCTTGATCAGAATGGAGTTGCCGATGCCTTTTTCAATGCCTTCTTTCAGCTTGTTGGTGTTCGTTACAAACAAGTCATCGCCCACGAGCTGGACTTTGTCGCCAAGAGCATCCGTGAGCTTTTTGAAGCCTTCCCAATCGTTTTCGTCCAGACCATCTTCAATGGAGACGATTGGATATTTCGACACCATGTCCTGGTAAAATTCGATCATTTCGTCTGCTGTTTTCACAACACCTTCACCTTTAAGGTGATATTTTCCGTCTTCGTACATTTCGGAAGCAGCAGAGTCCATGGCGAGCATAATTTCTTCACCCGGCTTGTAGCCTGCTTTTTCGATCGCCTCAATGATCGTTTGAAGCGCTTCTTCATTTGAGCCGAGGTTCGGGGCAAAGCCGCCTTCGTCGCCGACACCAGTGTTATAGCCTTTGCTTCCAAGTACCTTTTTCAGGTTGTGGAAGATTTCTGCGCCCATACGTACAGCTTCAAGGAAGTTGCTGGCGCCGACCGGCATAACCATGAACTCCTGGAAGTCGACGTTGTTATCTGCGTGCTCGCCGCCGTTCAGGATGTTCATCATTGGAACCGGCAGAGTTTTCGCATTAAAACCGCCGAGGTATTCATACAGCGTAACGCCGAGTTCATCAGCTGCTGCGCGCGCTACTGCCATTGAAACACCGAGAATGGCATTGGCACCGAAGCTGCCTTTGTTGTCTGTGCCGTCGAGTTCGATCATCGCCTGGTCGATGCCTGTTTGATCTGTGACATCAAATCCGATGATTTCTTCTGCGATAGTTTCGTTCACGTTGTCGACTGCTTTAGTGACACCCTTGCCCATGAAGCGGTCACCGCCGTCACGAAGCTCTACCGCTTCGTATTCACCGGTGGAAGCGCCGCTTGGTACGAGAGCGCGTCCGAAAGCGCCTGTTTCTGTAAATACTTCTACTTCTACCGTTGGATTCCCGCGGGAATCGAGTACTTCGCGTGCGTAAATATCTGCAATTAAACTCATTGATGATTCACTCCTCTGAATGGTTATTGAATGAGGGACTGTCCCGTCATTTCTTTTGGTTTTTCTATTTGCAGCAGCTCTACGGCTGTTGGACACAGGTCAGCAAGCACGCCGCCTTTGCGGAGCTTCGCATTCTCATCGCCTGTGACGATAACCGGTACCGGGTTGGTTGTATGAGCCGTCATTGGTTTATCATCCGGTGTTGTTACTTCATCGGAGTTTCCGTGGTCTGCCGTGATGATGGCGCGTCCGCCTTTATCGTGCAGCAAATCCACAACCCGTCCGAGACATTCATCCACTGCTTCAATTGCTTTAACCGTGGCATCAAGGTCACCGGAGTGCCCTACCATATCCGGATTCGCAAAGTTCAGCACGATGAAATCATGCTTTTCGGACTGAATCTCGCTTTCAAGCGCCTCGGTTACTTCATATACACTCATTTCCGGCTGTAGATCGTACGTGGCTACCTTCGGCGAATCGATCAGCACCCGTGTTTCACCCTTAAATTCTTCCTCGCGTCCGCCGCTGAAGAAAAAGGTTACGTGCGGGTATTTTTCCGTTTCTGCAATGCGCAGCTGGTGCAGTCCGGCATCTGAAACGATTTCTCCCATTGTATTAACCAAGTCCTGCGGGGGATAGGCGATTTCAGCGTTCACCGAGTCACTGTACTGCGTCATGCTGACAAATTTCAGGTTGGATGGAAATTTGTCTCCGCGGTCCAGACCGTTGAAACCATCCTGCGTAAACACCTGTGAAAGCTGGATGGCCCGGTCCGGACGGAAGTTGAAGAAAATTACTGCATCGTTGTCCTGCAGCCGCCCGACCGCTTCTCCGTCTTTTGTGATAACCGACGGGATTACAAATTCATCCCATACTTCTTCTTCGTAGGAAGCGTCTACAACCTCTTCGGCCGTTTCATAGGAAGGACCTTCCCCGTACGTGATGGCCCGGTAGGATTTATCCACACGTTCCCAGCGGTTGTCACGGTCCATGGCGTAGTACCGCCCCTGGACGGTGGCAATATCACCGGTGCCGATTTCTTTCATATAGTCTTCCACTTCGGATACGTACTGCTTGGCAGAGCGCTGACCCACGTCACGGCCATCCAAAAAGGCATGGACATACACGCGCTCGATTTCTTTTTCATTCGCCATGTCGAGCAGCGCTTTTAAGTGGTCGATATGGCTGTGGACTCCGCCGTCAGACAGCAGACCGAATAAATGAAGGGCGCTGTCATTTTCTTTCACGTGATCTACGGCATGAGCGAACGCCTGATTGTTTTTAAATGTTCCCTCTTTGATGCCCTTATTGATTAAGGAAAGGCTTTGATATACGACCCGGCCGGCGCCGATATTCATATGGCCGACTTCCGAGTTCCCCATTTGTCCTTCAGGCAGACCGACTGCTTCGCCGAAAGCCGTCAGTGTTTCATGTGGGTACTGATTCCAATAGCGGTCAAAGTTTGGCGTGCTTGCCTTCGCTACCGCATTCCCTTTGGTTTCTTCCCGGCAGGCATACCCGTCCAGGATAATAAGTGCTACTGGCTTGGTGCTCATTTTTTTCCCGCCTCTGCAAGCTCCAGGAAGGCATTCGGCTTCAGGCTGGCACCGCCGACAAGCGCACCGTCGATGTGCTCTTTCGCCATGTACGTTTCAATGTTTTCCGGTTTTACACTGCCGCCGTATTGAATACGTACTTTGTCTGCCGTGTCCTGATCGTACTGATCGGCAAGTGCTTTTCTTACCGAACCGCATGTTTCATCCGCATCCTCTGCGGTGGAGGATTTTCCTGTACCAATAGCCCAGATCGGCTCGTAAGCGACAACCACTTTTGCAGCGTCTCCGGCACTCAGTCCGGCAAAGCCTTTTTCAATCTGCTCGCGCACAACTGCTTCTGTAGAGCCGTTTTCTTTCTGTTCAAGGGATTCGCCGCAGCACATGATCGGTGTTAATCCGTGGTTCAGGGCTGCTTTCACTTTTTGATTGACTGATTCATTAGTTTCATTGAACATTTCACGCCGCTCGGAGTGGCCGATAATAACGTAAGGAATATTTAGGTCCGCGAGCGCTGCCGGGCTTATTTCTCCGGTGAATGCGCCGCTGTCTTCCTGGTGCATGTTCTGAGCGCCAATTTTCACATCACTCGATGCTGCCGCGTCATTCATGTCCTTCAGAAATAGAGCTGGCGCACATACTACTGTTTCCACGTCTTCTGCATTCGGCACTTTGCCTGCTACTTCTTCGATGAAGGCTACCGCTTCGCCGTGAAGCTTATTCATCTTCCAGTTGCCTGCTATGATTGGTTTTCTCATTGTTTCACCCCACTGAGATTATAGTAAATATACTTTCAAGGCTGCTTATTTATCATCCAGTGCTGCCACTCCCGGCAGAACTTTTCCTTCGATAAATTCAAGCGATGCCCCGCCGCCGGTGGACATATGGCTCATTTTGTCTGCAAGGCCGAATTTTTCCACCGCTGCTGCAGAGTCTCCGCCGCCAATAACTGTGTACGTGCCGGGAGCTTCAGCCATTGCCTCAGCAATAGCGCGCGTGCCTTTTTCAAACGTAGCGAATTCAAACACGCCGACCGGTCCGTTCCAGATAACAAGCTTCGAATCTTTAATGACGTTCGCGTATTCTTTTCTCGTTTCCGGCCCGATATCCAAAGCTTCCCAATCGGATGGAATGCTGTCGATTTTTACTGTCTGCGTGTTTGCATCATCGCTGAAGTCATCGGAAACAATAACATCTTTTGGCATATAAAAGTTTACGCCTTTGTCTTTAGCCTTCTGCATGAATTCTCTAGCCATATCAAGCTTGTCTTCTTCAAGCATGGACTGGCCGATTTCATAGCCCTGCGCTTTAACAAACGTGTAAGCAAGCCCGCCGCCGATAATGAGGTTATCCACGATATCGAGGAGATTATCGATAACGCCGATTTTATCTTTCACTTTTGCTCCTCCGACAATTGCCGTGAACGGACGGTCCGGGTCCTCAAGCGCCTGGCCGAGCACATCGAGTTCTTTTTCCATCAGCAGGCCGGCTGCAGAAGGAAGGTGATGCGCCACTCCTTCGGTGGACGCGTGAGCCCGGTGCGCTGCCCCGAATGCATCGTTCACGTAAATGTCTGCAAGGGATGCTATGTTTTTTGCAAGGGTTTCATCATTTTTCTCTTCGCCTGCTTCAAAGCGCAGGTTTTCAAGAAGCATGATTTCTCCGTCCTGGAGGGATGCTGCGGCCTGCTTAGCTTCTTCGCCGTATACTTCGTCGACCTTTTTCACGTCGACATTCATAATTTCACCTAAACGGGCTGCAGCCGGACCGAGACGAAGTTCTTCTACTGCTTCCCCTTTCGGGCGTCCAAGGTGGCTGCCGAGAATGACGCGTGCTCCCTGTTCGGATAAGTATTGAATTGTTGGTACAGCTGCACGAATCCGTGCGTCATCCGTAATGCTTTCGCCTTTCATTGGTACGTTGAAATCAACGCGGCAGAAAACAGTTTTACCTTTCAGATCTAAATCGCGGATGGTTTTCTTATTTAACGCCATTGCCAAACCTCCCTTAAATTATCTTCCTCATCTATCATAACAAAAATCTGCACTTCCGTTCTTTACCCGCCGCATAAAAAACTGGAACGTCTATTTTTAATAACGCGGCGGCGGAACGGAAATACCGGATTTTTGACGGGCCGGGTACAGGCCCCTTCAGACTCAAAAAAGGGAGGAAGAAATAATATTCTCCTCCCTTTCCCAAGCATTAAAAATGATTTACAGTTTTTTGCCAAAGCTTGCTGCGAGGTCCACAACGCGGCTGGAATAACCGAATTCGTTGTCGTACCAAGCGATTACTTTAACCATGTTGTCCTGCATAACGAGTGTTGAAAGGGAGTCTACTGTGGAAGAATAGGCGCTTCCGTTGTAGTCCTTCGATACGAGCGGCTCTTCGCTGTATCCAAGAATGCCTTTGAGTTCGTCAGACTCAGAAGCTTCTTTCAATGCGTTGTTCAGCTCGTCTACTGTTACATCTTTATCGAGCTCTGCCACGAAGTCCACGAGGGAAACGTTTGGAGTAGGAACACGCATCGCACCGCCGGTAAGCTTTCCGTCGAGCTGTGGAAGCACGAGGGCTACTGCCTGAGCGGCACCTGTAGTTGTTGGTATGATGTTTTCAGCACCAGCGCGCGCACGGCGAAGGTCCTTGTGCGGGCCGTCCTGGATCTGCTGGTCACTCGTGTAGGAGTGGACGGTGTTCATCAGGCCGCGTTTGATGCCGAATTTTTCGTCCAGTACTTTAGCTACTGGAGCCAGGCAGTTCGTTGTGCAGGATGCGTTGGAAACGACTTTGTGCTCATCCGGCTTGAAGTCGCCTTCGTTAACGCCGACAACAAATGTTGCATCTACGCCTTTAGCCGGTGCGGAAATGATAACGTTTTTCGCTCCGCCTTCAAGGTGTTTTGCTGCCTGATCGCGCTGCGTAAAGATGCCTGTGGATTCAACAACGATTTCAGCGTCTACGCCTTTCCAGTCGATTTTCGCTGGATCTTTTTCAGAGAAAACGGTCAGCTTGTGGCCGTTGATTGTAAGGTTGTCGCCGCTTGCCTGAATTTCTGCGTCAAGCGTGCCGTGAACTGTGTCATATTTTAAAAGATGCGCAAGTGTATCAGTGTCTGTCAGGTCGTTTACTGCTACTACTTCAACATCCGGGTTGTTTAAAGCTGCACGATAAACGTTACGTCCAATACGTCCAAAACCGTTAATACCAATTTTTGTTGCCATAATAATTTTTCCTCCTTGGAATATAGATAATTGTGAAAGCTACTGCAGCATAATGCGGCAGGTGTTCTGCCTGTTACTCAGTTGCCTCCGGTGCATCGCTTTGATTCAGAATAGCTTTGGCTGCACCCTCATCGGTGATCAAAATGCTGCTCGGGCGGTAGCGCATATAAGCGTCAATCGCCTTTGCCTTGCTTGAACCCCCGGCTACTGTGATCACTGTCTGATCTGACCGGAGTTCGTCCCACTGAAGGCCCACCGTATTTTCCCGGTGCACCACTTTTCCGTCCTGATTAACATAATAGCCAAACGACTCTGCCACAGCCGATTCTTCCTCGAGCCTGCTGCGCAGGGAAGCGCCCGTAGTCCGCCGCCCGGCCATCGTTTTTGCTTCGCCTATGCCATGAACGACAAGCGATGCTGATTTTAACAGATCAAGCACTTCCTGTACGCCGGGCTCCTGCATGAGCGATCGCCTTGTATCCTCGCTCAGCTGGTCGGGCACATGAAGCAGCCGGTACGAGGCCTGGGCTTTCATTGCCATCGCAGAGCTGATGGTGTTGGCCTGGATCTCCACCTTTTCACCAAGGCCACCGCGGGCAGGTACAAAGATGGTATTGCTCCATTTTGCGTCAGGCACCATCATATCAGCTGCTGAAGCGAGCGTCGTGCCCCCCGCTACCGCAATCACGTCCCCTGGGCTGACACGGTTCTTCATCTGCTGTACCGTTGCACGACCGAGTTCTTTTTTCACTACCGGAAGCTCATCGCTGTCTCCTGAGACGACGATAACCTTCGGGACGGATAAATAACCCGCCAGCTTCCGCTCCAAATCCTCGAGGCCGAAAGCATATTTGACTGTTTGCTCGAGCCCTTCAAGCAGTTTGTTTCCTTCTTCAGTTAAAAGCATCCCTGCGCTTTGAATCAGGATAAGTCCCTGCTGCTTCAAAAAATCTGTTTCACTGCGCAGAACCCGCTCTGAAGTGGATAGCTGAGTGGCAAGGGTTCTTCTTCCAATCGGCTGCATCAGGCGGATGTATTGCAAAATGCGGTACCTTTTCCCTAATGTTTCGAGCACATCAGGCTGCAGTTTCCGCTGCATCTCCAATACGTCACGTAACATATTGCTACACCACCGAACCTGCGGCAGCAGCTTATTTCAAGCCACTCCTCATCATTGATCTTTACTGCTCTGTCCGGGACAATTAAAGTCCCACAGAGACATTTTTTGTCCCGCTCATTTTATAAAAAAATGAACGCTTTGTTCACAATTTCATTGTAGCAATCTATATTTGGAAAATCAACGCAAATGTTCACTGCATTTTTCATGCTGACTACATTTTACTGATACCCGGTTTTCGCTTATTTCATGCATAAAAAATCCTCCTTTTGCTGGAAGGAGGATTTGGGCTACACCGGCTGTTTCCGCTGGGAGGAGGACGGGATCCGGAGCTCTGTTCTGTATTTTGCCACCGCCCGCCTTGAAATCGTACACTGCTGCTCCTGCTGAAGCAGATCAGCAAGCTTTTGATCCGAGAGAGGCTTCTCTTTATTTTCTTCTTTAATCAGTTTTTTCATCATAGCTTTCACTCCGGTGCTTGAAGCATCTTCATCCGTCCGGGTAATTTTCGAGGAGAAGAAATGCTTCAGTTCGACGAGACCGTGAGGCGTCTGCATATACTTCCGGCTCGTCGTTCTTGAAACAGTGGATTCGTGCACATCCGCCTGTTCAGCTACCTCCCGGAGCGTCAGGGGACGAAGCTTTTCTTCGCCGTGTTTTAGATATTCGCTCTGCGCTTCGACGATCACTTCCGATACTTTTTGCAGCGTCTGCTGGCGCTGTTCGACGCTTTTAACAATCCAAAGAAACTGCTTATATTTTTCCATAGCATACTGCCTGGCTTCTTCATCGGCATCCTGCTGCAAAAGACGCCAGTATTTTTCATTCATCTGCAGCTCGGGAAGCCGGTCATTCAAAATCGTGACCACCCATTCTCCGTCGATTTCCTCCACGCGGACATCCGGCGATACAGAAATTGTTTTCTCCTGCCGGTAGGAATCTCCCGGATGCGGAGAAAGCTTCTGGAGGCAGGTATAGATTTCCTGCAGCTGCTCTTTAGTGAGCTGATACTTCTGCTGCAGGTAGCGCCATTTTTTCGCCCCCAGCGCTTCGAGATCTTCAGCTACGACCTGGTCAATATATGGATCTGTATCCAGGCAGCGTTCGAGCTGCAGAAGAAGACATTCCTTTAAATCCCTGGCCCCGATCCCTGCCGGTTCGAGCTGTTGGAGCATCGAAATATACTGCTCGCTTTCTTCTATGCCCAGCCCGAATTTCCGTTCCATCTCCCATTCGATGTCTTCTAAGTATCCGCGCTCGTCAACGCTTCCAGCTAAAAATAAAAGTATTTCCCGGGCAGTTTCTTTATAACCTCCGCATACAATCTGCTCCCTCAGCGCCTCTTCGAGAGTTTCCTCCGACGGTTCACGCCAGTCCAGCTGTTCACCCATGGACGCTGAATTGTAGACCGGATCAGCGGCCCGGGATGCAGAAAGTGACGCTCCGTCCGTAATAGAAGGGAGGGTTAAATCCATTAAAGGGTTTTCCATCGCTTCTTCCTGCAGATAGTCGGATAATTCCTGGGAAGACA
Organism: Marinococcus sp. LNHM4E3-1; assembly: GCF_056034405.1. Classification (NCBI taxonomy): domain Bacteria; kingdom Bacillati; phylum Bacillota; class Bacilli; order Caryophanales; family Bacillaceae; genus Marinococcus; species Marinococcus sp. LNHM4E3-1. The sequence continues at coordinate 26,879 of NZ_JBQLID010000012.1, forward strand.
GCTTCAACAGGGCAATTGCCTGCTTTAACTCCTGCGTCATCACCAAACTCATTTCCTGCTTCTGCTGCAATTCAAGCCCCAAGCCCATTATCTCCACCTCCTTTTTGAAAACGCTTTCTTACATCATATCATATTTTTCTTCCATGAATCGATCCCTTTTTCTTGTTCTCCTGCTGTCATTATATAAAAATAGATTTGACCCTTCTATTTGTTTGTCAGATCATTTTTCATCTAAATTAAAATTTATATGGAAGTGAAACATTTGCACGTAACGTTTATGTTTGTGAAAATAAAGGGAATGGAAGTTGACGTGTAGCTATATGGGATAGGGTCAGACTTTTTATTTGACCTTAATTGACCAAAGAGTTATGATAATAACAGCAACGCGGAAGGAAAAATATTTTCCACACAACTACCATGAATGTAGTCATACATTTCATTAAAGGAGGACGCTTTTCATGAACTTGATACCAACAGTTATTGAACAAACCAACCGGGGCGAACGCGCATATGACATTTATTCGCGTTTGTTGAAGGACCGCATTATTATGCTTGGCTCAGGCATTGATGACAATGTGGCCAATTCGATCGTAGCACAGCTTCTTTTCCTTGAAGCCGACGATCCGGAGAAGGATATTTCTCTTTACATCAACAGTCCGGGCGGCTCTATTACAGCCGGCATGGCTATTTATGACACAATGCAGCACATTAAACCGCAGGTTTCTACGATCTGCGTCGGAATGGCAGCATCGATGGGTGCTTTTCTTCTCACAGCTGGCCAGGAAGGCAAACGTTATGCTCTTCCAAACAGTGAAGTAATGATTCACCAGCCACTCGGCGGCACCCAGGGACAGGCTGCGGACATTGAAATTCACGCCCGCCGCATCATCAAAATGCGTGAAAAACTCAACCAGATTCTTGCAGACCGCAGCGGACAGCCGCTTGAAGTCATCGAGCGCGATACGGACCGTGATAATTTCATGAGTGCGGAACAGGCAAAAGAATACGGTCTTGTAGACCAGGTTATGGGTCAGTAAGACACAAAAAATCAGGATGGCATCGCGCCGTCCTGATTTTTTATGTTCACATTTCTTTTTTCATAAATTCCGTCAATGATTCGGCCGCTTCCTCTTCATCCGCCCCTTCGGCTAAAAGCTTTACCGAGGCTCCGGTGCGCACCGCAAGGCTCATAACACCCATAATACTCTTGGCATTCACTTTTTTATTATCCTTTTCAAGAAAAATATTGGAATGAAACCGGTTCGCCTCCTGGACGAATAATGCTGCCGGCCTGGCCTGAAGCCCTGTACGCAAATTTACTTCCACTGTTTTTTCGACCATAGTTACTATCTTCCTTTCTCTGTCTGTCTTCAACCGGTACCCGCTTTTCATATACACATAACGTAATTCAATTTAGAACGTTTTTCAAGCAAGCGCTTTAATGACTGCTGTAATACAGCGCCTGCAGGAGCAGAAGAAGCCTCTGCTGCCGCAGGCGCCTGCCTTTAGCGATTATATTTTTTCTGGAATCGGCGGCTTTCCGGCTTGAATACGCTCGGCGATCTGATCAATTTTGCGGAGACGGTGGTTCACACCGGATTTACTCACCTTTCCGCTCGGCACCATTTCCCCGAGCTCCTTCAGCGTGACGTCCTGGTGCTGGACACGCAGGATTGCCATTTCCCTGATTTTTTCAGGAAGGTTTTCGAGTCCGACTTCTGCCTGGACAAGCTGAATGTTTTCCACCTGCCTTAATGCGGCTCCCACGGTTTTGTTTAAGTTCGCTGTTTCACAGTTCACCAGGCGGTTCACCGAATTCCTCATGTCTTTCATAATCCGTACGTCTTCAAAATAAAGCAGCGCCTGGTGCGCACCGATAATATTTAAAAACTCGGTAATCTTTTCGCTTTCTTTAATATAAAGAATGTAGCCCTTTTTCCGTTCAAGGCTTTTCGATGTGAGCCCGAACGTTTCCATCAGCTCCCGGAGTGCCCGGTTATGCTCTTCATACATCGAATAAATTTCAAGATGATACGAAGACGTTTCCGGATGATTGACCGAGCCGCCGGCTAAAAAAGCTCCGCGCAAATACGCCCGGCGGCTGTCCGTGTCTGGAATCACGTCTCTCGCAATCGACCGGTTAAACTGGTAGCCGTTTTCCATAATGGCAAGGTCGCTCAGCATCTCTTTCGTTTCTTCGGCCATCCGGACTACGTAGACATTATTCTTTTTTAAACGCATCTTTTTCCGCACAAGCAGTTCAATCACCATATCCTTGTAGATACGCTTGATTAACGAATAGATCCGTCGTGCGATGGCGGCATTTTCAGTGGAAACGTCCAAAATCAGCTGGCCGTTGCCAAATGAAATGGAACCGTTCATTCTGATTAATGCTGCCAGTTCCGCTTTGGCGCTCGTATCTTCCACTTCAATCTGGGTTAATTCTTTTTTTGTTATAGCCGCAAATGAAGACATCCATCTTCACCGCCTTTCTGTCAATCACGGGCAAGCAGGGCTTCAGATACTTTTTTGGCATTATGACGAAGAACAAGGCCGTCATAGTGCATAAATGTATCTGTTACTACCCGGCACCCAATCTGTTCCAATCTTTCATAATCACATTTCACGGGAAATGCCTGCTTTTTTTCGTAGTTTGCAAGCACCGGAGCCGGTATTTCTCCGTTATGCACCAGTACAGTATCCACAAAAGCGCCACCAGTATGCTTTTCAATGGCATGCAGATGATCGGATGCCGAAAAGCCGTCCGTTTCCCCCGGCTGCGTCATTACATTGCAAATATATACTTTGCGTGCCCCGGACCGATTAATGGCATCCCGGATACCGGGCACGATTAAATTCGGCATGATGCTTGTAAACAGGCTCCCGGGACCAATGACAATGACGTCTGCCTGTTCAATAGCACGCACGGTTTCCGGGAGCGCCTCCGCATCCGGCGGGTGGATAAACACCTGGTCAATCTGCTTGCCGGCTTTTGGGATCAGGGACTCCCCGTAGACCGTGGAGCCGTCCTTCATTTTTGCAAACAGCTCGATACTCCGATTAGAGGCGGGAAGGACCTTTCCACGTACGTTTAACACAGTACTAAGCTCTGTGATTCCTTTGGCAAAATCTCCGGTAATGGAGGTCATTCCTGCTACCAGTAAATTCCCCAGGGAATGACCGGTCAGCCCCTCCCCGCTCGTGAAGCGGTGCTGGAACAATTCTTCAATTAAGGGCTCGACTTCCGCAAGCGCCACCAGTACGTTTCTTACGTCCCCGGGCGGGGGAATATTAAACTCTTTCCGTAAGCGCCCGGAGCTTCCTCCATCGTCTGCGACAGTCACAATCGCCGTAATATCTGCCGGGAACTGCTTCAGCCCCCGGAGCAGGACGCCTATACCTGTGCCACCGCCCATCACTACAACCTTCTGGTCCTCCACGTCTATTTTTTCCTTCCTTCCTCAATGTCCCGGTGATTGGCATTCGTCTCATATTTCCCTGAAAAGTAAGAAGCAATATATTCAGCAAGCGTCACGGAGCGATGCTTGCCTCCTGTACATCCAATCGCAACCACAAGCTGTGACTTGCCTTCCTGCTTATACAGCGGAAGCATAAATTCAAGCATATCCACCAGTTTATTTATAAATTCCTTTGTATCCGTCCATTTTAACACGTACGAAGACACTTCTTCTTCGAGGCCGGTTTTGGGCTCCAGATGTTCCACGTAGTGAGGGTTGGGCAGAAAACGAACGTCAAAAACCAGATCCGCATCGATCGGCATTCCATATTTAAATCCGAAGGACATAACATTCACATTAAAAACCGACTGGTTTTTCTCGGCGTAATCAGTTAATATACGCTCTCTCAACTCTCTTGGTTTCAGGCTGCTCGTATCAATAATATGGCGCGCCCGGCCTTTAAGTTCCTGCAGCATCTCCCGCTCGAGCTGAATGCCTTCAAGCGGCGTATCCTCACTTGCAAGCGGATGCGAGCGCCGTGTTTCTTTATATCGGCTGACAAGCACCTGATCTCCTGCATCCAAAAATAGAATATGTGTCGACAGGTCCTTGCGCTGGTCAAGCTGATCTATGGAAGCAAACAGATGGTCAAAAAACTCCCTCGTCCGAAGATCCACTACGAAAGCTACTTTATCGGTTTTGTTTTCAGTCGTTTCAATTAAATCGATAAATGTCGGGATTAGTGAAGGAGGCAGATTGTCTACACAGTAATAGCCCAGATCCTCAAAGCACTGGATGGCCACCGTCTTTCCGGCCCCCGACATCCCTGTAATGATTTCAACCTGAATCGATTTCCGCTCTTGTTCCATAATCTGCATCCCTCTTTTACATATAGTATGGCGTTGACTGCTCAAACCGGCGGTCCAGAAGCCGGCGATCTTTCGTATAGCGGAACGTACCATACACCGTTCCTTTGTTATTCAAAATATGCTCGACAATGGCTTTATCGCCTTCGGCCATGGGCAGGGACGACACTTCCTGCTTTTTCTTCCACTCAAGGATACCTTCCGGAGACTCATTAAGCACCCTGCCTCCTGCACCAAAAGCTTCAAATGTAAACATCATCCACTCATTTGCCGTAACCCCGTCCTCCATCGTGATAAATGTAAAAATACCCCGCAGATGCGGACGTTCAAGCGAAAGGCCCGTTTCTTCCCGGAACTCCCGCCGGACTGAATCATATACTGACTCCCCCGGCTCCATTTTTCCGCCGGGGGCATTCCACCAATCGTAGCTTGGTTTTTTGAGCATAAGCAGTTGATCGTTCTGCTGTAAAAAACAATTTGTTACCCGCTGCATGTGTACCACCTCACATATACCTTTTTCCAGTATACTATCCTTCGATGGTTCAGACAATTTACAAAAGAAAGTATCCTATGTTTTTTGCTCTCTGTACCAAAAAAACGGCGCAGAAATGATTTTCTGCGCCTGTGCGTCGTCGTTTCAGCCGGAGCGCCTACGCTTCGACCGCGTTTTTCAGTTCTTCCACGTACTGCTGCGCCGTCTGCGCCGCGAGCGATCCGTCGCCGGTGGCCGTCACGATCTGGCGCAGGAACTTGTCCCGGATGTCGCCGGCGGCGAACACGCCCGGAATCTTCGTTTCCATTTCCTCGTTCGTTTCAATATAGCCCTCGTCGTTCGTGATCCCGAGGTCGAGAAACGCCCCGTTCAGCGGCAGCAGCCCGATGTAGATGAACGCGCCGCTCGTTTCGAAGTCGTAGTCCTCGCCGGTTTTCAGGTCCGTCAGCGTGACGCTTCCGACCTTGCCGCCGTCGCCGTTGATCGTTTTCACGACCGTGCTCCATTTGAAGTCGATCTTGTCGTTCACAAACGCGCGCTGCTGCAGGATCTTCTGCGCCCGCAGCTCGTCGCGGCGGTGAATGACCGTCACCTTATCGGCAAACCGGGTCAGGTACACCGCCTCCTCGACGGCGGAGTCCCCGCCGCCGACGACGACAATCTCCTTGTTCCGGAAAAAGGCCCCGTCGCACACCGCGCAGTAGGAGACGCCGCGGCCGCCGAGCTCCTTTTCGCCCTCGACGCCGAGCTGCTTGTACTCCGCGCCGGTCGCGATGATAAGCGCGCGCGTTTTATACACCTTATTGCCGGCGTAGACCGTTTTGTATTCCTTCCCGTCCTCGATGCGCGAAACGTCGCCGTAGGCATACGCCGCCCCGAACTTCTGGGCGTGCTGGAACATTTTCGTCGACAGGTCGGGCCCGAGAATATGGTCAAAGCCCGGGTAGTTTTCCACGTCCTCGGTGTTGGCCATCTGGCCGCCGGGCACGCCGCGCTCGAGCATGAGCGTATCCATTTCCGCGCGGGAGGCGTACACCGCCGCGGTCATGCCGGCCGGGCCGGCCCCCGCGATAATCACATCATAAATCCGTTCTTCCGTCATAAAAGGCCACTCCCCTTATTTTAAATATCGCTCTCTTATGGCATTTATACTTATTGTATGGCAGCCGCTTTTTGGCGTCCAGTACTCTGCTTACTGCTGAAAATCGTCCTCTACCATTTCTTTTACCCTCTGGCCGGTCAGTATATTCTCTTCATATTCCCGGTAAAGCTGTTTCACTTCCGGATGATCGAGCTGACGGTTCTGTTTCCACCATTTTGCCGCCTGTTCCGTTTCACCGAGCAAATATAACGCCGCTCCGTGATAAAACGCAACCGATCCGCGTTCAATCACGAACCGTTTATGATAAAGACGGGCGTAACGGCAGGCATCTTCATAATAGCCAAGATACGTACAGACCGCACTGATCCAGTGAAGGGACTCCCGGTCGAGCGGAAGGATCGCTGTAAGCACGTTCATCACTTTCTTCGAACGCTCATGCTCCCCTTCGCTTTCATACAATGCGGCGAGCTGACAGCTGGCCGGCACGTAAGCACCCTCCTGATGCACTGTTTCCAGCAGTTTTATAGCCTGCTCCGTGTCTCCGCGGTGCTGGTGCAGCTTTGCCAGCTGATGGTAAGCGGCCCAATAATCAGGCTCCTGCTCCAAAAGCTCTTCAAATAGTCCCTGGGCTTCCTGCAACCGGCCTTTATCAGCTTTTTCCACTGCCCGTTCATAAATGGTCATGTCTCCCGGATGCTCGAGAAGGCCAGGCTCATTTTCTTTAATCATTTCGAGCAGTTCCTTCGTTTCCTCTGCAAAGTCGCCTTCCGGTGCGATCTTCATATAATAACCGGCTGTTTCCGCTGCTTTTTCAAAATTGCCCTGGAAGGCATAATTGTTGGCCAGAAAGAAGTAGCATTCGGAGCGTTCCGGCTCAATTTCTTTAAGCACCCGGTCGAGGATGTCGTTGGAGCGGTCAAATCGTTCCATGTCTGTATATATGGCAGCAAGCTGGCATTGAAACAATCCCTTGGAAGGTTCGAGCTCCACAGCTCTTTCCAAAAAGAGAACGGCACGCTTCAGGTGATTTTTCTGATAAGCCACCACGCCCCGCTGAAAGAAATATTCGCCTGACTGCAAGAAAGGAATAATTGCGTCTTCGTTTTTTTGTTTTGAGCCCAATTCCTTTCATCCTTCCTTCGTTTGTTTTTCTTTGTCTCTTCACGTTCCACATCAATTGTGACATTATAACACGCCCCCTGCTTCATGAAAACTCCTAGGAGCCCGCATGTTTTCTCAGCAGCCAGAGACGGCGAAGGAGGATGCGCAAAGAAAAAACCGCCCGGAGAGGACGGTTTTTTCTGCGGTCAGCCTTATTACGAACGATGTCTTTCTTCGAGAACCCGCAGCACATCATCAAGCGGAAGCTTCTGTTCCCGCAGCAGCACCAGCAGATGGTAAAGAAGATCAGCTGTTTCCCAGCTCAGTTCTTCGTGATCCCGGTTTTTGGAAGCAATAATAACTTCTCCGGCTTCTTCACCGACTTTTTTCAAAATTTTATCCACGCCCTCGGTAAACAAGTACGTTGTATAGGCGCCCTCCGGCATTTCTGCCTCGCGGGTAGCTATGACCTGCTCGAGTTCATTAATAATAGCGAATCGCCGGCCGTCGGCTGACTGCTTTTCCTCCGACAGCAGCGAACGGGAAAAACAGCTGTAGTCCCCTTTATGGCACGCAGGTCCTTCCGGCTCCACAAGCACATTTAACGCGTCACTGTCGCAGTCATAGCGGATGTCTGTCACCTGCTGTTTGTTTCCCGAGGTTTCTCCTTTATGCCAGAGCTCCTGGCGTGAGCGGCTGTAAAACCAGGTTTCTTTCGTATCGATTGTTTTCTGCAGCGATTCTTTGTTCATATAGGCAAGCGTCAGTACCTCTTTACTGACAGCATCCTGCACTATGGCCGGAATCAGGCCTGCTTCATCAAATGTTAGTTCGTCGACGTTCATCGTACTAAGACTCCTCTCTCCCGGATAAAAGCCTTCACTTCTTCAATCGATGTCTCTTTATAATGAAAGATTGAAGCAGCGAGTGCCGCATCCGCCCCTGATTTTTCAAATACATCCACAAAATGTTCTTTGGCTCCGGCGCCACCGGAGGCGATAACAGGCACGTCCACTGCTTCGCTGACCGTTCGTGTCAAAGCCTCATCAAAGCCAGTCTTGGCTCCGTCCTGATCCATACTTGTCAGAAGAATTTCGCCGGCTCCGCGGGCGGTGACTTCCCTCGCCCACTCGACGACTTCCCAGTCGGTCGGAGTACGGCCGCCGTGAGTATAAATTCTCCAGGAGCCGAGTGCCTCATCGTATTTTGCATCAACCGCCACAACAATACATTGGGAGCCAAAATAGGTAGACCCCTGAGTAATCAAATCAGGGTTTTTCACCGCAGCTGTATTGAGCGAAACCTTATCGGCCCCGGCACGGAGCATGTTACGCATATCATCGACCGAGCTGATGCCGCCGCCGACCGTAAAAGGAATCGCGATGCTTGCTGCTACCTGTTCCACGACATCTATCATCGTTTTCCGTCCTTCATGCGAAGCGGAAATATCAAGAAAGACAAGTTCGTCCGCCCACTGCTCATCATAAAATGCAGCGAGTTCCACCGGATCACCGGCATCCCGCAGCTCCACAAACTGTGTGCCTTTCACGACCCGCCCTTCTTTCACATCCAGACATGGAATAATCCGTTTCGTAAGCATTACTGTACCTCCTTCACGGCTTCTGCCACATCCACTTTGCCGGTATATATCGCTTTTCCGACAATGACACCTGCTATCCCTTTATCCCGCTTCTCCGCAAGATTCCGGACATCCTCCATCGTGCCGATTCCGCCGGAAGCAATAACATTTACGCCGGTCGCTTCTGCGAGCTGCTTTGTCGCCTCGACGTTCGGTCCAGTCATCGTCCCGTCGGTGGAAATGTCGGTGAATATAAATGTCTCCGCCCCGTGGGCTGCCATTTCCCGGCCAAGCTCAACGGCTGTTACCTCCGAGGTGTCGAGCCAGCCGTTGACGGCTACGTATCCGTCTCTGGCATCAAGACCGATAGCGATACGGCTGCCGTGCTTTTCGAGCATATCCCGGGCAAATTCCGGATACTGCAGGGCAACACTTCCAAGTATCACCCGGTCCACGCCGTTGGATAAGTAATAGTCCACATCCTCTTCGGTTCGGATGCCTCCGCCGACCTGGATACGGACATCAAGCTCCCGCGCGGCACGAACGACGTGGGCATGATTGATGCGTCGTTTTTCTTTTGCACCGTCAAGGTCGACCATATGAATCCAGGAAGCACCCGCCTGTGCAAATGAAGCAGCCATTTCAAACGGCGAATCCCCGTAAACGGTCTCCTGATTGTAATCGCCCTGAAAAAGACGGACACAGTTGCCGTCCCGGATATCGATGGCGGGGTATACAATAAAATCACTCATGAGCTCCGCTCCTTTCACGGACAATCGCCCCGAAATTTTTAAGCATGCCGATACCGACTGTGCTGCTTTTTTCCGGATGGAATTGCGTGCCCATGACTTCACCGCGGCCAACCACCGCCGGCACTGTTTCGCCGTAATCGCTTGTCGCAATTAAAACGTCCGGGTCGGCGGTTTCTATCACGTAGGAATGCACAAAGTACGCATGGCCTTCCTCCACATTTTTCAAAAGCGGATGGTCCGGCTGATGAAACTTGAGCGAGTTCCAGCCCATGTGCGGCACCTTCAGCCTTCTTCCCTGGCTGTCTTTTCCGGAAAAGCGGCGGGCATACCCCGGAAGAAACCCGAATCCTTCTGTTTCGCCGTGTTCGTCGCTGCCTTCAAACAACAGCTGCATTCCAAGGCAGATACCAAGCAGCGGCTTGCCATCAGCCGCCCAGTGTTCAATAAACTCAAACTGCCCGTTTTCCCGGATTAAATTCATGGCATCCCGAAAAGCACCGACACCCGGAAGAATCAAGCCATCCGCTTCCGCAAGCTCGTCTGTGTGCTCGGATACAAAATAAGGAATATCCAGTCGTTCCAGTGCTTTTTTTACACTGTACAGGTTGCCCATGCCGTAATCGATGATTCCTATCACAAGCGCTCCACTCCTTTTCTTTACAGCATTCCTTTGGTTGAAGGAACGCCTTTCACTCTTGGGTCCAGCTGGGTAGCTTCATCAAGAGCCCGTGCCATCGCTTTAAATACCGCTTCAATAATATGGTGAGTATTGTGTCCGTAATGGACGACTACGTGGAGGTTCATCCGGGCTTCCACCGCGAATTTCCACAAAAACTCATGGACGAGCTCGGTATCAAATGTTCCTACTTTTGCTGCCGGCAGCTCCGCCCGGAACTCCAGGTGCGGACGATTGCTTAAATCCACAATGACCTCTGCGAGCGCGTCGTCCATCGGAATTTTAGCATGACCGTAGCGGCGGATACCCTTTTTATCGCCGAGCGCCTGTCCGAAGGCTTCCCCGAGGCAGATGCCGATGTCCTCTGTTGTATGGTGGTCATCCACCTCCACATCCCCCTCAGCCTGTACATCAAGGGAGAAATGGCCATGCTTTTTAAACAGGTCGAGCATATGGCTCATAAAGGGCACATTCGTCTGTATGACCCCGTCCCCTTCGCCGTCGATGCCAAACTGCAGGCGGATGGACGTTTCACCCGTTTTTCGTTCGACGCTTCCTGTACGTTCTGCCATTCTACTTCTCCCCCTTCCGGATATCCACTGCGCGCGCGTGTGCTTCAAGGCCCTCAATCCGGGCAATCGCAGATATATATTCCCCATTTTCCTCGAGCGCTTCTTTACTGTAGGAAATCACGCTGGATCGTTTTACAAAATCATCGACACCGAGCGGACTCGAAAAGCGGGCCGTCCCGCTCGTCGGAAGCACGTGATTCGGGCCGGCAAAATAATCGCCGACCGCTTCGGCACTGTATGGCCCTAAAAAGACAGCCCCTGCATGACGAATGGAGCCGAGCAGGTTATCCGGCTGGGCGGTCATGATTTCCAGATGCTCCGGCGCAAGCCGGTTCACAGCTTCTACTGCCTCCGCCATCGTTTCCGTTAAGTAGATGGCTCCGTGTTTATCAAGCGATTCCTGCGCAATCTTTTTGCGAGGGAGATCTTCAAGCTGACGCTCAAGCTCTTCGGCCACTTTTTGCCCGAGCTCCTCCGAAGTGGTTACAAGCACAGCCGAGGCGAGCTCGTCGTGCTCCGCCTGGGAAAGCATGTCGGCTGCAATATAATCCGCCCGGGCTGTTTCATCAGCAAGCACGACAATTTCGCTTGGGCCGGCGATACTGTCAATCGCCACCTGGCCGAACACTTCGCGTTTAGCCAGCGCTACATAAATGTTACCTGGGCCGACGATTTTATCCACCTTCCGAATGCTTTCCGTGCCATACGCAAGCGCTGCTACCGCCTGCGCTCCTCCAATTTTCACGATATTTTTAATGCCAAGCTCATTGGCTGTGACGAGCACCATCGGATGAAGGCGCTGGTCCTCACCTGGAGGAGAGCACATCGTAATGCTTTTCACACCGGCAGCGATTGCCGGGATGGCATCCATCATAATGGTTGAAGGATATGCTGCCTTGCCGCCCGGTACATAAATACCGACGCGGTCGAACGGAATAATCCGCTGGCCGAGCATCGTCCCGTCTTCCTTTGTCACCATCCAGGACTGCCGGAGCTGGCGCTGATGAAAATCGCGGATGTTTTCAATCGCTTTACGGATCGCTTCGAGCTCTTTATCGTTCACCTGATCATACGCTTCATCTACTTCTTCCTGTTTTACAAACAGCTCATCGAGTGTCACGCGATCAAATATCTCAGTCAGCTCAATGAGTCCTTTGTCTCCATTTTCCCGCACCTTTTCGATAATGGAGTCGACCGATTCCCGCTGCTTTTCGGTCCCTCCTTCAATGGTGCGCTCAAGCGTTACTGATTTATCCAAAGGGGTCACATTCATCATACCTGCTCTTCCACTCCTATCACCTGGGCAACACGCTCCACAAGATCATCAATAACAGTATCCTTCAGACGATAGCTTACCGGATTGACGATCAGCCGGGACGTAATCGGCACAATTGTTTCAAGCTCTATTAAACCATTCTCCTTCAGTGTCTGGCCGGTGGAAACAATGTCTACAATACGGTCTGCCAGACCGACAAGCGGGGCGAGTTCGATCGAGCCATTTAATTTAATAATTTCCACCTGTTCACCCTGCTGCTTAAAGTACTGTGTCGCCAGGTTTGGGTACTTGGACGCCACCTTTGGATTTACATCGGATTTTTCATACTCTGGAAGCCCGGCTACTGCCAGGTAGCAGGCACTGATTTTCAGATCCAGCACTTCATACACGTCACGCTCTTCTTCAATCATCGTATCCTTGCCGGCGACCCCGATGTCTGCCACTCCGTGTTCAACATAGGTGGGCACATCCATCGGCTTTGCCAGGATAAAGCGCATATTTGCTTCCGGAGCGTCGACGATCAGCTTTCTGGATTCTTCAAACTCCGGAGGAATTGGGAAGCCGGCCTTACGGAGAAGCTGCACCGCTTCTTCGAAAATACGTCCCTTTGGCATCGCGATTGTCAGCCATTCATTCATGCGAAGCTCCCTCCTTCTTTTTTCCGATCATGGATACCACGTCTTCATAGGACTCGCTCAGCTGATCCACGTCCTCTACGCCGCGGATATCCTGAAGCACGACCCGTTTTCCGGTTTCGCGGAGTTTACGCGCCTGGTCCACCGCTTCCGGTCGGCGCTCCGGGCTGAACAAAATACATGTCTGGGAAGGCACAGCTCCGGTTAGTCCCAGGGCTTCGACGAGCAAATCAAGACGGAGACCGAATCCGACAGCCTGGGCCGGACGGTTAAACTGCTGCAGCAATTCATCATAGCGACCGCCGCTTCCAAGCGGCACGCCCAGGTTGTTGCCGTAGCTTTCGAATACGATGCCAGTATAGTAGCTCATATGCATAAATAAGTTAAAGTCGAGCTTAATGTAATCAGACAGCTCGTAGTGTTCAAGCACCGTTTTAAGCTCCTGCAGCTCTTCGACTGCTTCCTTTGCCGCCGGCGTCTGAACCAGATTTAAAGCTTCGTCCAGCGTCCGCCAGTCGCCCCGCAGGCGCAGCAGGCTGTTCAGCTTTTTCTTATCCAGGGAGGAAAGCGGTAGATTTTCCACATGCTGGCGGTAGCCAACATAATTTTTTTCGTATAAAAACCTGCGCAGGTCATCAGCGCGTTCATCATTTCCGAGCACCTCTTCAAGCAGCGCATTCACGTACCCGACATGCCCGACGGTAATTTGAAACGTGGTCAGCCCGGTTTTTCGCAGAGCTTCGATCATAAGGGAAACGACCTCTCCGTTCGCACTCGAAGTGCCGTCTCCAATCAATTCCACACCAAGCTGTTCAAATTCTGCCGGCCGTCCGGCCTCAAGCTGCTGCGCGCGAAAAACGTTAGTATGATAAGCCAAACGGATCGGAAAGTGCTGGTTCTGCAGACCGGAAGCTGTCACCCGGGCGATAGGCGCAGTCATATCCGGGCGCAGCACCAGCGTCCGCCCCTGCTGGTCGAGCAGTTTAAACAGCTGATGATCAAGAATCGCCGAAGCGCTCCCGACCGTATCGTAATATTCCAGGGTGGGCGTTTCGACGGGCAGATACCCCCAGCTTTCCCATTCATCGTTAATGACCCGTTGTACGTTCCGTTTTGTCTGAAAATATCCCGGAAGCGCATCGCGCATTCCGAGCGGCTTTTCAAACATAAAAAGCTTACTCATACTCTCTCTCCTTTTCTTTTCACGGTGCTTTAGTTCGCTAATGTACTAACAAAATAAAGAATAACCATAGTTTACACATCTTTTTTTACACCGTCAATTTTCCATTTCCGCTTTCATTGTAACAATATTTGCTGCCCTGTCAGCCTTTCCCGCCTCCAGGAAAACGAAAAGCCGGCTCCTTTGAAAGCCGGCTTGAAGCCTACGTTCTTATCCGCATCGGACTGCCGCCGGCAAAGGCCCGTGCCGGCACGTCTTTATGCACAACCGTTCCTGCTGCCACCACAGCCCGGTCTCCAATCGTCACCCCGGGCAGAATAGTCACATTGGCACCGATCATGACCTCGTTTCCGATTACAATGTCGCCAAGGCGGTATTCATCAATTAAATGCTCGTGTGTTAAAAGCGTCGACTGATAGCCGATAATGGAATTGCTGCCAATATGGATTTTCTCGGGAAACATGAGGTCCGGCATGACCTTGTACGCAAGCGCCGTTTTTTCACCTATTTCCATTCCAAGCAGCTGCCGGTAGATCCATCTTTTCACAGATACAAAAGGTACAACCCGGGAAGCTTCAATAACAGCTGTATTTCTGAATGCCTTCAAAAATGGAACCGTCCGGTACATCTGCCACAGAGCATTGGTATTATTGCCCGGGAAATAACGATCTGTTTTTCTCATTCTTTTGTTTCTCCAACAATAGCGAGCAGATCGCTCATCCGGGTGAGCATCCAGTCCGGTTCATAATTTTTCAGAAACGATGCACCTTTGATGGTCCATTCCACTCCCGCTGTGTGCACCCCGGCATTTTTCCCTGCCAGAATATCGAACTGGCTGTCCCCAATCATAATGGTCTCCTCCGGGCGGGCATTCAGCTGTGTCATCGCTTTTTGCAGCGGTTCCGGGTGCGGCTTGGGGTTTTCCACATCATCCACCGTAATGAACGTAGAGAAAAAAGGAAGCAGCCCGAGCATATTGGCTCCTTTAACCGCAGCTTCCTTCCGCTTCGTTGTCACAATGCCAAGAGAAAAGCCGCGCTCGTACAGCATTTTGATAGTGTCGTATACTCCGTCGTATTCCCGGACGAGCGTTTCATGGTTCGCCAAGTTATGGGATTGATACGTATCAATCATCTGTTCCACCTGGCTCGGATTGCTGCTGATGCTTGAAAAATTATCCGCCAGCGGCACCCCGATCCAGCTGATGATGTCATCTCTGCTGTATTGGTCAGGAGCGTAGTATGTCAGCACATGTTCATATGAAGAAATGATCAAATCATTTGTATCAATCAGCGTGCCGTCTAAATCAAACAGCAGTGTATTCCATCTGGTCATGATGCTTCCCCTTTCGCTTTTATCCTTATATGCCGGGACCGTCTTTACTTAAGTATCTTGCTTTTGCAAGGCCGGCCTGCCTGCGGTATAAAATCAGACTCACGGCTGCTACTATCAACAGCACCGAAATTAACTGCGCCACCCGGATCGTATCAAATAGCATTAAGCTGTCGGTCCTCATCCCTTCGATAAAAAAGCGTCCGAAGGAATACCAGATAACATATGTTAAAAACAGCTCCCCGCGGCGTAGGTTAACCCGGCGCAGCCCTAAAAGCAGTAAAAATCCCGCGATATTCCAAAGCGATTCGTACAAGAACGTAGGATTATAGTAAGCTCCCTCAATATACATCTGATTAATAATAAATTCCGGCAGCTGCAGCCCCTCCAAAAACGAACGGCTCACTTCACCGCCGTGGGCTTCCTGGTTGATAAAGTTGCCCCAGCGGCCGATCGCCTGCCCTAAAATAATACTCGGCGCGGCAATATCAGCCAGCTTCCAGAAAGAGACGCGTTTGATTTTCGAGAAGACGATGCCCGTAAGCACGGCGCCGATCAATCCGCCGTGTATCGCAAGACCGCCTTCCCATACGGCCAGAATACTGCCTGGATTCTGAACATAGTAATCCCACTCAAAAATCACGTAATACAACCGGGCGCAGATAATCGAAATCGGTATGGCAAAAATGAGCAGATCCGCGAAAATATCTTCCGGGAGCCCACGTTTTTTTGCTTCGTAGGAAGCTAAAATGTACCCAAGCAGAGCGCCCAGGCCAATGAGAATCCCGTACCAGTAAATAGGCACAGACCCGACTTCAAAGGCAACCCGGTCGATCGGCTGTATCGATGAATAAATCATATCCCCTGCCACTCCTGACTGCTAAATGTGTAATCGTTAAAACTCTTCTTTATCACCGTCGTCAATCATCTGTTTTAACCGGTCCGAAAACTGCTGGGCCGTGTTCACGCCCATCCGTTTCAGCCGGAAGTTCATCGCCGCTACTTCAATAATAACAGCGAGGTTCCGTCCCGGCCGCACCGGAACAGTCAGCTTCTGAATCTCGGTATCGAGCACCTGAAGCGTCTCTTCATCAAGACCGAGCCGGTCGTACGCTTTTTGTTCATCCCAAAGCTCAAGATGAATCGTCAGCGAGATGCGCTTATACGGACGGACGGCGCCTGCCCCAAACAGCGTCATCACATCAATAATGCCAAGGCCACGGATTTCAAGCAGGTTCTGGATCAACTCGGGCGCCGTACCGACAAGCGTATCGCCGTTCTGCTGACGGATTTCGACAGAATCATCCGCTACAAGCCGATGACCCCGGCGCACAATATCGAGCGCCGTTTCGCTTTTTCCGACACCGCTTGCCCCGGTAATCAGCACGCCGATGCCGTAAATGTCCACCAGAACACCGTGCATGGCTGTGGATTTGGCAAGTTTGGTGTCGAGATAGTTCGTCAGTTGGCTGATCAGCTGTGTGCTTGGCAAATGTGAGCGCATGATCGGCACCCCGGTCTTTTCCGCATTTTCAATCAGCTCCGGCGGAGCCACCAGTCCCCGAGAGATGACAATGCCCGGAGTATCGTATGTACACAGCTTTTCCATGCGTTCCTGCTTTTCTTCGTCCTGAAGCTGTTGAAAAAAAGAAAGCTCTGTGCGCCCGAGCAGCTGCAGCCGCCGGGCCGGATAATATGTAAAAAAACCAGCCATCTCTATTCCCGGACGGGAAATATCGCTCGTGGTTATCGCCCGGTACAGCCCTTCTTCCCCGGCAAGAAGCTCTAATTGAAACCGCTCCTTTAAATCCGTTGCTGTCACTTTTGCCATCGTGCTGCCTCCCTCAAAAATCGCTCTGTTATATCATGAATACGTTTGCTTTCTCTACTTCGTACGTTGTTATTGTAGCACGTTTTCAAAAGAAGATGGAACCTGCTCCGGAGGATTTCAGTTTCACTGCTGCACGAAAAAGACCCGCCAGCAGGCGGGCCATTTTTAACTTATTATAATTTTTTCCCGGTTTCCGGAATACCGTCACGTTTTTCTTCCGCTCAGCGGGTTCACGAAAAGATTGTACATCAGCATATTCAAAACAGCGATCACTACAGCAGCAAGAAAAGCCATGCCAAAGCCGGACATGTTAAAGGCTTCTCCCATTACCGCTGATGTAAGCATCAGCATCAGCGCATTGATCACAAAAATAAACAGGCCGAATGTAACAACAGAAAGCGGGAGAGTGAAAAAAATCAAAAGCGGGCGAATCACGAGATTGATCAGCGTCAACACCAAACCGGCTGCAATAGCTGCCCCAAAGCCGTCAATAGTAAAGCCGGGGAAAAACCCGGCTACTACCATTAATGCAATAGTGTTAACAATAAAAGGTACTAAACAGCCCATTAGGAGACGGCATCCTCTTCATCAGGGAGCAGCACGGCTAATACGAGATAAATCAGAAGTACCCAGGAGGTGACGGGTAAAATAACCAGCACCACACTGATAATCCGTATTAAGGAGGAATCCCAGCCGAGGTAATCTGCCAATCCGCCGCATACGCCTGTCAATTTCCGATCTTCACGGGATTTATACAACTTCTTTTTTGCCAACCTGATCACCCTTTCAGTTTTTTATTCATGATCCTGCACGGTTATGGCACCAGTTTTTGCCGAAGCCTCCAGTCTAAGCGTTGGAGTCGAATCCGGATTGGATACAAACTGATAATACTTTTGCATGAATTCGCTTTTTTCTTCTTTCACTTCGATGTTGTCGAGCAGGCACTTGTAGTTCCCGACGTTTGTGCGGAGTACGCCCTCCGTCCGGATATCCCGCGGCGTAATCACCTTGATGCTCCCCGTTGTAGTGGAAAGAAGCGCCCGGCTCCTCTCACTCAGGGACGTGTATTGGGCCGTAATCGCCCCGTTCAGCGCCTCTGCTTCAATATCTGAAAGCGATCCGTCGTACTGAATCGAACCGTTCCATGTTTTGACGTCGGCGCTGCCGATTTTACCTTCTTTCAGCTCCACTGACCCGTTGGCTGTCTCCACTGCCAGATAGCCGGCAGAAGCATGCAGCACTGTAATTGCCCCGTTGCTTGCTTTGACGTACAGATTATCTGTCTGAACTCCGTCGATCCGGATGTCTCCGTTAAACGTTGATACATCCATTTTGTCCATCGATTTTTCCGGCACATAAACGACCGCCTGGACTTTATAGTTGCCGGACCTTGAAGCAAAGCGGATCTTCCCGCTCCGGGAGTCAAAATCAGTTCCTTCGATGAACTCACGGCGGGCTGCGTCTTCACTTTCCTCGGTATAGGCTTTTACCTGGCAGGCAACACGGATGGTGCTGCCCTCCCACTTCTGACAGATAAGGCTTCCGTTTTGAATAAACATATCGAGCGAGCGAATGTCACTCTCATCATGTTCAAACGTATGCTGGAAGTCTACGGCTGGGCCGAAATTAAAGTCGAGGTCAAACCGTTTGACGCGGTCAAGCGCATGATCAAAAAAGCCGGAGAGCATCGCAAACGGGTCGTCCTTGCTTTTTCTTTTCTGGCTGCCGGCTGCTTTCTTATCTGTCCGGTAGGCGCCGCTTCTCCGGGATTCGGAGGAGCCGCCTTCCCCTTGTTCCTTGCTGTCTGCCTGGGGACCGGACGATGCGCCTGATCCTTTGGCCCGGAGCAGTCGTTCTCCTTCTTCAAGAGAAATAATACCGTCTTCCATCATTTTCAGTATTCGCTGACGTTCTTCATCCATTTCATGTTCCTCCTTAGGTAATATATCAGAACCGGTACATGGACTTTTTAGCCTTCTGCTTCCTATTACATACGAAGAACAGTGGTATCCGTTTCAGTCGATTCTTCTATGATGAAGGGGTATGGGCAGCCTGCTCCGATGCTTCCCATTGCCTGGCCATGCGCTCCCGCTCTCTTTCAAGTACGGGCTTTAAATAATAACCTGTATAGGAAGCCTTTGACTCCGCTACTTTTTCCGGCGTGCCGGTAGCCACAATTTTGCCTCCGCCTGCTCCGCCTTCCGGACCGAGATCAATGATGTGATCCACTGTTTTAATGACGTCGAGATTGTGCTCGATGATTAAAACAGTATCGCCATTATCCACGAGCCGCTGGAGCACCTTCAGGAGCCGGTCGATATCATCCACATGGAGACCGGTCGTCGGCTCGTCGAGGATATAAAGGGATTTGCCCGTGGAACGGCGGTGCAGCTGGGAAGCAAGCTTTACACGCTGGGCTTCCCCGCCTGAAAGTGTCGTTGCCTGCTGTCCTAGTTTTATATACCCTAAACCAACGTCATATAACGTTTGGATTTTGCGCCGGATTTTTGGAATATTTTCAAAGAAGTCCACTGCTTCTTCCACAGTCATTTCAAGTACATCAGCAATGTTTTTGCCTTTGTATTTGATTTCGAGCGTTTCACGGTTGTAGCGCTGACCGCCGCACTCTTCACAGGTGACATAAATATCCGGAAGAAAATGCATTTCTATTTTGATAATACCGTCGCCTTTACACGCTTCACAGCGTCCGCCCCGGACGTTGAAGCTGAAGCGTCCCTTCTGGTAGCCGCGGATTTTCGCTTCATTGGTCATCGCGAATACCTCGCGGATATTATCAAATACCCCCGTGTAGGTCGCAGGGTTTGAACGCGGCGTCCGGCCGATCGGCGACTGATCGATATCAATCACTTTTTCAAGCTGATCGATACCTTCCACGCTTTTGTGTGCTCCCGGCTTCTGTTTACCGCGGTGAAGCTTCTGCGAAAGCACCTTGTATAAAATATCGTTGATCAGCGTACTTTTTCCGGAGCCTGAGACACCGGTAATCGCACTCAGCAGGCCAAGCGGAATATCCGCATTCGTACGCTTCAAATTGTTTTCGACCGCTCCTTTTACCTTCAGCCAGCGGTCGGAGGGCTTACGCCGTTCTCCCGGAAGCGGAATAAATCGTTTTCCCGCTAAATACTGACCGGTCAGGGAGGCGTCGTTTTCCTTCAATTCCTCCGGTGTGCCCTCTGCGATAATGTGACCGCCGTGGCGGCCGGCCCCGGGTCCGATGTCAATGATATGGTCGGCAGCAAGCATGGTGTCCTCGTCATGTTCAACGACAATCAGCGTGTTTCCAAGATCTCGCATGTTCTGCAGCGTCTGTATCAGCCGGTTGTTGTCCCGCTGGTGAAGGCCGATCGACGGCTCGTCGAGAACGTAGAGGACACCCATCAGCGCCGAACCGATCTGGGTAGCCAGCCGGATGCGCTGCGCTTCGCCGCCTGACAGCGTGCCAGCAGAACGGCTCAGGGTTAAATAATCGAGACCAACATTAATGAGAAAGCCGAGCCGTTCATTGATTTCACGCAGAATCAAACGGGCGATCTCCATTTCTTTTTCCGTTAGATCGATGTTTTCGACATACGTATACGCCTGCTGTATGGAAAGGTCCGTCAGCTCTCCGACGTGAATATTTCCAAGCAGCACAGAACGCGCCTCAAGGCTCAGGCGGTGGCCTTTACACGTCGGGCACTGCTTGTTGCTCATATACTGCTGCATCTGCTCACGGGTGAAATCCGATCCGCTCTCACGATAGCGGCGGGAAACGTTGTTGAGCACCCCTTCAAAATAAATCTGGCGCTCCCGGACCTGGCCGCGTTCATTTTTATGACGGAAGGTTATTTTCTGCTGGCCGTTGCCTTCGAGCAGTATTTCCTTATGCTCTGCCGAAAGATCTTTAAATGGCGTGTCCATATCAATATTAAAGTGATCGCAGGCCGAGCGGAGCAGCTGCGGGTAATACTGGGAGCTGATCGGCTCCCATACAGCGATGGCATGCTCCCGGAGCGTCCGGTCCGGATCCGGAACTACAAGGTCGCTGTCCACTTCGAGCTTGCTGCCAAGACCGTCACATGTCGGGCAGGCGCCGTATGGACTGTTAAAGGAAAACATTCTCGGCTCGAGCTCTCCGATCGAAAATCCGCATTCCGGGCAGGAGTGATGCTGGTTAAACCGCATTTCCTTTTCACCGACAACATCAATCAGCACCTTCCCCTCCCCGAGTTCGAGGGCCGTTTCCAATGAGTCTGCGAGCCTGGACTCCACCCCGTCTTTAATGACAACGCGGTCCACCACGGCTTCAATATCGTGCTTTTTATTTTTTTCGAGCTTGATTTCTTCTCCGACGTCGCGCATTTCTCCGTCCACACGAATACGCACCAGCCCTTTTTGCTTCAGCTGATCCATCACCTTCACATGCTCTCCCTTTCTGCCCGCAATAACCGGAGCGAGAATCTGCATTTTCGTCCGTTCGGCATAAGCCATCATCTGATCGACCATCTGGGAAATGGTCTGGGAGGTGATCGGCACATGGTGGTACGGACAGTAAGGCGTACCAACCCGCGCAAATAAAAGCCGCAGGTAGTCATAAATTTCCGTCACAGTGCCGACTGTGGAGCGCGGGTTCTTGCTCGTCGTTTTCTGGTCAATCGATATTGCCGGGGACAGTCCTTCAATGGAATCAACGTCCGGCTTTTCCATCTGCCCTAAAAACTGGCGGGCATATGCGGACAACGATTCGACATACCGGCGCTGCCCTTCAGCATAGATTGTATCGAAGGCAAGCGAAGATTTCCCGGAGCCGGATAATCCAGTCATGACGACCAGCTGGTCCCTCGGAATTGTCACGTCAATATCTTTTAAATTGTGGGACCTCGCCCCCTGAATCTTAATGTTATCTGCTGCCATTCGTTGGTCATCCTTCCGCTTTAAGTTCTAATACCATATCGCGCAGTTCCGCTGCGCGTTCAAACTGCAGATCTTTGGCCGCCTGTTTCATTTCGTCTTCCATTTGGTCGATCACTTTTTTCCGCTCCGACTTGCTCATTTTATCGAGAGCCGGTTTATCAATATCGGATGAATCCTCTGAGCTGACCGTTGCCTGGATCAGGGCAGGGATTTCTTTCTGGATCGTTTTTGGTGTAATGCCGTATTTTTCGTTATGCGCTATCTGGATCTCGCGGCGACGGTTCGTTTCACTGATCGCCACATCCATCGACCGCGTGATTTTGTCTGCGTACATAATAACATGCCCGCGGTCGTTCCGGGCAGCACGGCCCATCGTCTGGATAAGGGAGCGTTCCGCGCGCAGAAAGCCTTCCTTGTCCGCATCCAGAATACCTATCAGCGACACTTCCGGAATATCGAGCCCTTCACGGAGAAGGTTAATGCCGACCAGAACATCAAACTGGCCGAGGCGAAGCTGGCGGATAATATCGATCCTCTCGAGCGTTTTAATATCCGAGTGCAGATACTTCACCCGGATGCCGAGCTCTTTTAAATAGTTGGTCAGATCCTCCGCCATTTTCTTGGTGAGCGTCGTTACGAGCACCCGCTCGTTTTGCTCCCGGCGTTCATGAATTTCGCCGATCAGGTCATCGATCTGTCCTTCAATCGGCTTTACTTCCACGGTAGGGTCAAGCAGACCTGTCGGCCGGATAATCTGTTCGATAACTTCCGGTGCGTGTTCAAGCTCATACGGCCCCGGCGTTGCGGAAATGAACATCGCCTGATTAATCCGCTCTTCAAATTCATCAAATTTCAGCGGACGGTTGTCCATCGCAGACGGAAGACGGAAGCCGTGATCCACGAGCACCTGCTTTCTTGCCTGGTCCCCGTTGTACATACCGCGCACCTGTGGAAGCGTAACGTGGGACTCATCCACCACGAGTAAAAAATCATCCGGAAAATAGTCAATCAATGTATACGGCGCATCCCCGCGGTTCCGGAAGGTCAAATGCCTCGAATAGTTCTCGATGCCGGAGCAAAAACCCATCTCCTGCATCATTTCAAGGTCGTAATTAGTCCGCTGTTCGAGCCGCTGCGCCTCAAGCTCCCGGCCATTCGCCCGAAACTTTTCGAGCTGCTCCTGAAGCTCCTGCTGAATATTTTTAATGGCACGCTGCATTTTTTCTTCCCTTGTCACAAAGTGGGATGCGGGGAAAATTGCAGTATGCGAGCGTTCACCGATAACCTCGCCGGTCAGAGCGTCCACTTCAGTGATACGGTCGATTTCATCGCCAAACATTTCAACACGAATGCAGTGCTCGTCTCTTGAAGCCGGAAAGATTTCAACGACATCGCCGCGCACGCGAAACGTCCCGCGCACGAAATTAATGTCGTTACGTTCGTATTGAATGTCTACGAGCTTCCGAAGAATCTGGTCCCGTTCAATCTCCATGCCGGTCCGGAGCGAAAGCACCAGGTCCCGGTATTCCTCCGGAGAACCGAGGCCGTAAATGCAGGAAACACTGGCGACGATAATAACGTCCTCCCGCTCAAATAAGGCGCTCGTCGCCGAGTGCCTTAGTTTATCAATTTCATCGTTAATACTCGCGTCTTTTTCAATAAATTGGTCCGTCTGCGGTACGTAGGCCTCCGGCTGATAGTAGTCGTAATAGCTCACAAAATATTCCACCGCATTGTTTGGAAACATCTCTTTAAATTCATTATATAACTGCCCGGCCAGTGTCTTATTGTGCGCCATGACAAGCGTCGGCCGGTTCACTTCTGTTAACACGTTGGAAACGGTGAACGTTTTGCCGGTCCCTGTCGCTCCAAGCAGTGTCTGGTATCTTTTGCCGTCGCTCAACCCTTGAACCAGCTTTTCAATCGCCTGCGGCTGGTCGCCCGCGGGGTTATATTTACTCGCCAGTTCAAATGTTTCGTTCATATTAGTCCCTCACTTCCTGTCTGCGTTCCGGTCATATGTCTATTTACTATACCACATGAAGATTGGAAAGAAACAACATAAAAACGAACGTATATTCGCTATTATTATTGTACTCCACTCCCCGGCAATTGCAAAGAAAACGACACCCCTCCTATACCATAAAAAAACAGAACCCGGCAGGGGGGTTCTGTTTTACTGGGCCGTATGCATGCTTTCCGGTGCTGTTCGTTCTTTATTAATCATCAATATCCCAAGCTGATGGTGCTGATTACTGTAAAGCGCCGCCTGTGCCTGGCGGAGCTCTCCGTTAATATCCTCCACATCCAGCCGGCAATAGGCGGAATTTTTCTGCACCGCCCGGTAAAGGCTCGCTTCATCATATACTTTTTCGCTGTTCACCCGCCGGATAACCTCGCCTGCTTTAATATGCATGCGGTCTGCCGGAGACTCCGGGAGCACAGCGAGCACGGATATTCCGTCTCCACGGAGCGTATAAAGAAAATTGCTTTTAGCTGAACTGCCGGCAGCAATGGTTACCCATTCCCGCAGCAAAATCAGGACAGCCGTAATTACCGGAATAACCCATCCGCTGTAAAAATAAGCAAGTGCTGCACCGGCGCCGGTAAGGACAGCGATTCGTACAACCCACCATCCGGCCGAACGCACCTGCACCGCTGCCAGACGGTCGAAGGTTTTCATCCGTATGCCGATCACTGCCGGCAGCAAAAGAAGGGAAAAAGCGGTTCCGCCCGGAAGCAGCGGCCACCAGCCTCCTGCCTCAACAGCGCTACCCGGGATAAACAGAAATACCGGGAGCATCCATAGACGGTGCGTGATCTGGCCTCCAATCGGCTTACCGCGGCGACTGACTGTCCGTATCGGAGAAAAGAACTTTGTCCCGTTCCAGACAATCAGTATTCCTTCCGCAAGCGTGAGCACTGCGAGCCAGACCATCAGAGAAAAAGCATCAAAGCCGTTTCCGAGCCAGGCTGCGTCAGAGAAAAACGGCACCGCAACCCCGGCAGCATCAAGTGCCAGAGCAGCTAAAAATGACGTCCCCCACACGTGCAGGGCGGTCAGCCAGCGGTGCAGACCTGATACTGCCAGCAGCGCACTGATCACTATTGCAAGCAGAACTGCTCCC
Organism: Marinococcus sp. LNHM4E3-1; assembly: GCF_056034405.1. NCBI lineage: Bacteria > Bacillati > Bacillota > Bacilli > Caryophanales > Bacillaceae > Marinococcus > Marinococcus sp. LNHM4E3-1. The sequence continues at coordinate 51,774 of NZ_JBQLID010000012.1, forward strand.
AGAGGCAGTGAGATGCCCGTAACAATGGCGACGACCGAGACAAAAGCAGCGATTACGACCGCCGGAATAACACTCATCGTCAATTCCATCAGCATTGGATACATTTTTGCCTGAAACATTTTACGTTCTCTTTTCACCCGAATATAACCAACCATAAGCATGGCTGCTACTGCTATGTAAGTTAGCGGGTTCAGAAAAAACCACGCTAACGCAGGACCAATTTCACCGATTATTTCCTGCATCCACTATTTCCCCCTTTTCTTTGGGCCGGGCAGAACCCGGCCACCGGTATCATCCAGCTTTCATTTATTGTTCTATGACTGTATCAAGCGCACGCTGCAGCTGCTTATCATTGTCCCGGTTCTGGACATTTTCAAGCACAAAATCATTCAGCGCCTCTGCTGTTTCCGGCGTCAGCGTGCCGGTGGCTTCCAGACCTTCCTGTTCCTCCTGAAAATCCTGTACCGCCGCTTCGGTTTCTTCGCTGTAGTACCCGTCTTCACGTCCCGGATCGAAGCCGGCTCCTTTTAAAAGGGTTTGCGCAGTCGCAATATTTTCTCCAGTCGTATCCGGCTCCAGAGCTTCATCAATGGACAAAATAGAGGCTTGGAAATAGTCGGGCTGCTCCTGCTCAATGGTCGGCTCCACGCCTTCTTCATTGATCCAGTTTCCATCCGGTGTCAGCCATTTGGAAACAGAGAGCTTCACATCACTTCCATCATCCAGTTCCATTACCTGCTGGACCGTTCCTTTGCCGTAGGTGCTCTCTCCTACCAGCTCAAAGCTTCCGGACTCTTTCATTGCAGCTGCCAGAATTTCAGAGGCAGAAACGCTTCCCTGATCAATCACGCCGACCACCGGGTAGTCTTTGTTTTCCTCTAAGGATGAGGTCACCTCTGAAATCTTGCCTTCCCGGTCTTCAATCTCGACTACCGGCTCTCCGCCCGGAATAATCATGCTGCCGATGTCTTCCACCGCGTTCAAATATCCGCCCGGATTGCCACGGACATCAATTACCAGTCCGTCAATGTTTTCACTCTCCACCTGCTCGAGCTGGGTTTCGAATTCATTGGCTGTATTTTCAGAAAATGACGATAAGTTCAGATAACCGATGCTTTCCCCGTCCTGCTCAATCACTTCGCCTTCTACGGTTTCGATCGGAATTTCATCGCGCTCCACTTCAACATTAAAAGGCTCCCCGCTTCCCCGCTGTACGGTGAGGTTCACGTTCGTTCCTTTTTCTCCGCGGATTTTCAGGACTGCTTCATTGAGTTCCAGGTTTTCTGTGCTTTCTCCGTTAATTTCCAAAATATCATCATTTGGCTGAAGCCCGGCGGCTTCTGCTGGAGAATCATCGATTGGAGAAACGATAGTTACCGCGTCCCCGGATTTATTTACTTCAGCTCCAATGCCTTCGAAGGACGACTCCAGTGACTGCGTGAATTCCTGTGCTGTGCTTTCACTCATGTAGCTGGAGTGAGGATCATCGAGTTCTCCGATCATTCCTTCGATAGCCCCCTGCACCAGCGCATCGTCATCCACTTCTGTCATGTATTCGGAGTCGATCAGATCATATACAGAACTGATTTTATTTAAGTCTTCTTCTGACACGTTTTCCGTTCCGCTGTCCGAACCGGATTCGGACAGTGCGGGCGAGGATGTCCCCGACTCTCCTCCCCAGACAGAAGCACCTACGGCCGCGCCTCCAGTCCCGGCTGCCGCTGCTGTGACCAGAATTGCTGCCGTCACTTTGATGTTTTTCTTCATCTATTTCACTCCAGCTTTATTAAAGTCATAACCAAATCATAGACTATACGAAAGAGGAAGCAGCTGCACGAGCTGTTCCTCCGAATCGAAAACGACGAGCCGTCCCTGGGCCTGCGAAGCGGGTCAGTTCGGTGGTGAAATATAACTTTCACCACCGAACTTCCTTACTACCAACGCTCTGCGCTTTTCTTTAGTGTAGCATGAACTTCTATGGTTCTGAAACACAATGTTGGTGCTTCCGCTTTTTTACACAGAGTTGCCTTGATTCTCAAATCCCTGTCCAAGCACTTCTGAAGCGTTGCTCACAACCACAAAGGCCTCGGGGTCCTGCAGCTGGATCACGCGCTTCAGCCGGGTAACCTCCCCACGGTTGACGACGCACATCAGCACCGGACGTGCATCATTAGTAAAGCCTCCGCGTCCTTCGAGTTTGGTTACTCCGCGGTCCACTTCTTTTAAAATAGATTTGCGCACCGTTTCTTCGTGCTTTGTAATCACAAAAGCCACCTTGGCATAGCCCAGACCGGTCTGCACGACATCAATAGTTCTTCCGGTAACAAACAACGAAATAAGGGCATACAGTGCGAACTCCAGGCCAAATATGAACGCCGAGCCCGTAACGATCAGCCCGTCCATAATAAAGACTGAGGTACCGAGCGTCCCCCCGGCGTATTTATGAATAATTTGAGCTAAAAGATCCGTGCCTCCAGTCGAAGCACTCGCTCGAAACACCAGTCCAAGACCAAAGCCCACTCCGATTCCGCCAAACAACGCACCAAGCAGCGGGTCATCGATACCGATGTCCCAGTTCCTCGTGAAATAAACAATAAAGGGCAAAAACAGCGTCCCAATTATTGTTTTTGCCCCGTACTGGAGTCCACCAAGAAGCAGGAGACCGAGAATGAAAAGGAGAACGTTGGTGATTCCTATCGTTACAGCCGGTTCTACGTCCAGCGAAGCCTCCAGCAGAGTCGCAAAACCACTTACCCCTCCGGATGCGATCGAGTTCGGCAGTAAAAAAGCGTTATAGGAAATAGCCACAACGGCTGTTCCGGCAAAAATCTGAAACCCATTGACCCATTTCAACGCTGTTTTTGACATTGGTTTTCTTCTTCGATTTACCATTACACTTCCTCCTTTTGGTTTGACGTAAAAAGAGCCTGCGCGAACGCAGGCTGCTGATTTTGCCCTTTGCTATACCTTCATGCTTGCACGCAGGTACTCATCGATGAACGGGTCAAGATTGCCGTCCATCACTGACTGCGTGTTGCCCATCTCAACATTTGTGCGGTGATCTTTCACCATGTTGTACGGATGGAACACGTAAGAACGGATCTGGCTTCCCCAGCCAATTTCTTTCTGTTCTCCGCGGATTTCATCCATTTCCTGCTGGCGTTCTTCAATCTGGCGCTGATACAGCTTCGCCCGCAGCATTTTCATCGCCTGATCCCGGTTTTTCAGCTGGGACCGCTCGTTTTGGCAGGTGACGATGATGTTTGTCGGCAGGTGGGTGATCCGCACGGCGGAGTCCGTTGTGTTTACGTGCTGACCGCCGGCACCGCTCGCACGGTACGTATCGATTCTCAAATCCTCCGTCCGCACTTCCACTTCTACGGAGTCTTCCATTTCCGGCATGACTTCGCAGGAGACAAAGGAGGTATGCCGGCGCCCGGAGGAGTCAAACGGGGAGATCCGCACGAGCCGGTGCACGCCCTTTTCTGCTTTCAGGAAGCCGTAGGCATTGTATCCCTTAATCATCATAGTGACGCTTTTCAGGCCGGCTTCGTCCCCGGGAAGATAATCCAGGGTTTCCACCGTATAATTTTTCTTTTCTGCCCAGCGGGTATACATCCGGAGCAGCATGGACGCCCAGTCCTGGGATTCGGTACCGCCGGCGCCGGGATGCAGCTCCAGAATGGCGTTGTTTTTATCGTACGGCTCGCTGAGGAGCATCTGCAGTTCAAAATCGTTAATGTCTTTTTTCAGCTGCTTTGTGCCTGATTCGAGCTCTTCTTTTAAATCTTCGTCGTCTTCTTCCTTTACAAGCTCATAGGACACCTCGAGATTTTCGTGCTGTTCTTCGAGCTCGCGATAGCCTTCGGTAATATCCTTTAACGCATTGTTTTCATCAATAACTTTTTTGGAGGCGTCCTGGTCGTCCCAGAAGCCGGGGTGGGTCATCTTTTCTTCGAGTTCGCTTATGCGCTCCCGCTTGGCATCGAAGTCAAAGAGACCCCCTGAAGTCCGCTAATCGCTTAGCCATATTTTCAAGTTCGTTTCGAATTTCTGCCATATCCATGTAAGAAATCCCCTTTCTGAATGTAGGTGGCAAGGAAAAAGCCCGAAGCTAAGCACTTCGGGGCTTGTCCCTCCCGTTTTTCGTTTCTTATTACCTCTTGTTCGGCACCGGCATTTTCCGGTTACCATTTGCCGGCGCTGATTTCTTTTTGTTTTTCGGCTGCTCTTCTTCTGCTTCCTGTTCGTCCTGCCGCACTGCTTTTCCTTTAGCGACTTCCTGGCGCTGCAGGTTCTCTTCGTTCACTTCCGATTTGATTACGTACGTCGCTACTTCTTCCTCAATGGAGGCAATCATGTCTTCAAACATATTAAAGCCTTCGAATTTGTATTCCCGAAGCGGATCATTCTGGCCGTAAGCCCGCAGGTGAATGCCCTGGCGGAGCTGGTCCATCTGATCGATATGGTTCATCCACTTCCGGTCCACCGACCGGAGGAGCAGCACTTTTTCGAATTCACGCATGGACTCTTCGTCAAATTCCTGCTCCTTTGCTTCGTAGTTCCCTTTTGCTGTTTCCCATACCTTTTCGATAACTTCTTCCTGTTCAAGACCTTTAACGTCCTGCTCTGTCAAATCACCTTCATTCAGAACGGTTGTGTTCAGGTAATGAAGCATGCCTTCCAGGTCCCAGTCCTCCGGCACCTGCTCCACCGGCGTGTAGGCTGCAACAATATTTTTCACTGTAGAATCCAGCATACGGAGCACGATGTCACGCAGATTGTCCGACTCGAGCACTTCCATCCGCTGGGCGTAAATAATATCACGCTGCTCGCGCATCACATCGTCGTACTGCAGGATCTGCTTCCGGGAGTCATAGTTGGCGCCTTCCACCCGCTTTTGCGACTGTTCCACCGCGCGGGTAACCAGCTTGCTTTCGATCGGCTGATCTTCACTCATTCCGAGGCGCTCCATCATACTGCTCATATTATCAGAGCCAAACCGGCGCATCAGTTCATCTTCCATGGATAGGTAAAACTGGGAAGCACCTGGGTCTCCCTGACGTCCGGCACGCCCGCGGAGCTGATTGTCGATACGGCGGCTTTCATGCCGTTCGGTACCGATTACAAATAGTCCGCCAAGATCCGGAACATCGTCTCCGAGCTTGATGTCGGTACCACGGCCGGCCATGTTGGTTGCAATAGTGACAGCCCCGCGCTGCCCGGCATTTTCAATGATTTTCGCTTCGTTTTCGTGGTTTTTTGCGTTCAGGATGTTGTGAGGAACGTTTTTCTTTTTCAAGTACCGGGAGATCAACTCGGACGTATCAACGTTAACTGTACCGACGAGCACAGGCTGGCCTGTTTCGTACAACTCAGCAATCCTGTCGGCAGCTGCACGGAATTTCGCTTCCCGGGTTTTAAAAATCAAATCGGATTTATCTTCACGGACGACCGGTTTGTTGGTAGGAATCGACACGACATCCGTGCCGTATATATTGCGGAATTCCTCTTCCTCTGTTTTTGCCGTACCGGTCATACCGCCAAGCTTCTGGTACATCCGGAAGTAGTTCTGGAACGTAATTGAAGCGAGGGTCATGCTTTCCTTCTGCACCCGCATGCCCTCCTTCGCTTCAATGGCCTGATGCAGGCCTTCACTGTACCGGCGGCCAGCCATCAAACGTCCGGTAAACTGGTCCACGATGACTACTTTTCCGTCCTGCACCACATAGTCCTCGTCGCGGTGCATCGTTACATGGGCTTTTAATCCCTGATTGATATGGTGCAGCAGCTGCACGTGCTGCTGATCGTATAAATTCTCTATCTGAAACGCTTTTTCCGCCCGGGTAACGCCTTCATCGGTCAAAAGCACCGTTTTGGTTTTTTCATCGATCGTGTAGTCCCGCTCTTCCTTCAGCCGGCTCACAAATACATTAGCCGCAGCGTAAAGCTTGGTCGACTGCTCCACCGAGCCTGAAATGATCAGCGGCGTTCTCGCTTCATCGATCAAAATCGAGTCAACTTCGTCGACGAGGGCAAAATGAAGCGGGCGCTGCACCATTTGTTCCTTGTACAGAACCATATTGTCCCGCAGGTAATCAAAGCCAAATTCATTATTGGTCCCGTACGTAATGTCAGCCAGATATGCTTCCCGCTTCGCTTCTTTACTCATATCTTTTAAATTCAGGCCGACGGTCAATCCGAGGAACTGGTAAAGCTCTCCTAAAGTCTCGCTGTCACGCTTGGCCAGATAGTCGTTGACGGTAACAACGTGCACGCCTTTGCCGGTAATGGCGTTTAAGTAGACCGGCATGGTTGCGACCAGGGTTTTCCCTTCCCCGGTTTTCATTTCCGCGATATCGCCGTCGTTTAATACGATGGCACCCATCAGCTGTACGCGGAAGGGAGTCATTCCCAGCACACGTGTCGATGCTTCTGCTACAACCGCATAGGCTTCCGGCAATAGCTGTTCAAGCTTTTCACCCTGCTGATAGCGTTCTTTAAACTCTTCTGTCTTACGGGCAAGGTCTTCATCGCTCAAAGCCTGGATGTCTTCATAAAAAGCCTCTATTTTTTCCGCTTTTTTCTCCAGTTTTTTTACATATTTTTGGTTTGTATCTCCAATGACTTTCTTCAATAAACCTCTCATGGTTTAATCATCGTCCTCTCTTTCGTACCATCTAGCCGAAATACGATTGACGCGCATAGTTGTTTTAATTGATAGTAAGGGCTCGAAGCCTAATTTATCTGTCGTTTTACATATATAAATGGATCGTTGTATTTCTAAGCATCACCGTACATTTTAACAGTATTCCGCTATTGTTACAACGAGTACCCGTACTCCCGGAAAAACTAAAACAAGCCCTGCGCATTACCCGCACAGGGCTTGTTGATTCACATAATTATTCTTCCGGCTCAATCAGGCCGTAGCGCCCGTCGCGGCGTTTGTATACGACTGATGTGTCACCGCTGACAGAGTTAGCAAAGACGAAAAAGTTGTGGCCGAGCATGTCCATCTGAAGGATTGCTTCTTCCGTATCCATCGGCTTTAAATTAAACCGTTTGGTCCGGACGATTTCAAGGCCGTCATCTTCCTCTGTCACTTCATCCGTTAACGGAGCTTCTTTCACCCCGCCATTGGCAATTTCCTCATTTAATTCTTCAATATTGGTTTTAAATACTTCCGATGTTTTGCCGTTTTGGCGGAACTTGCGATTTACTTTTGTTTTATATTTTCGAATCTGCCGTTCGAGCTTGTCCGTCGCAAGGTCGATCGCCGCATACATATCCGTATGCGTTTCTTCTGCGCGGAGCAGCAGCTGCGGCATAGGGATGGTCACTTCTAAAATTTTCTCACTGTTTTGAACTTCCATATTTACATGGACGTCCGCCACAGGGGTTGTATCAAAGTAACGTTCAAGCTTGCTCACTTTCTTTTCTACGTAACCTCGAAGAGCTGGAGTCACCTCTAAGTTTTCCCCGCGAATGTTAAAGTTCATCAAGTGAACCCCTCCTTATCGTTATGTGTCTACTTTCTATATTCCTTTTGCAGAATCCTTTTCAAACAACAAAATTTTTTTAAAAAGTGAAAAGAATGTGGCATAACAAAAGGGTCTCAGGACTTATGAAACAGATAAAACCCTTTTAAATGTAAGCGCTGGCTCAACCAAAAATTTCACATAAAAAAGCTGCGCCGGATCGTTCCGGCGCAGTCTGTATTTCTATTATAATCCCATTGAAATATATTTGGTTTCAAGAAACGGCATAATGCCCTGACGTCCGCCCTCGCGTCCGATACCGCTCTGCTTCCAGCCGCCAAACGGCGCCTGGGCGGCCGAAGGGCCACCGTCGTTCCAGCCGACAATACCGTATTCGAGTCCTTCGGCAATTTTCATGCCCCGGGACATGTTTTCGGTAAAGAAGTACGAAGCAAGACCGAACGGCGTCGTGTTCGCGAGCTTGACACCTTCTTCATCACTGGTGATTTTCTGCACCGGTGCCACCGGACCGAACGTTTCTTCGTGCATGATAATCATGTCATGGTTGACGTCACGGAGCACGGTCGGTTCAAAGTAATAGCCGCCGTCCTTTTCATAACCGTTGCCGCCGGTTACAACTTTTGCGCCTTTATCGACGGCATCCTGCACGTGACGTTCAACTTTGTCGTATGCGTCTTTATCAATCAGCGGGCCGACCTTCACGTTTTCGTCCATACCGTCGCCGACCTTCAGGTCCTTGCATGCCTCCGCAAATTTTCCGACAAACTCTTCGTATACCTTTTCATCGGCATACACACGGTTGACGCAGATGCATGTCTGTCCGGACGCACGGAATTTTGAGGCCACGACGCCATTGACCGCTTTTTCGATGTCTGCATCGTCAAGGACGAGTGCAGGCGCATGGCCGCCGAGTTCAAGCGACAGCTTTTTAATATCCTGGGCGCCCTGCTCCATCAAATTGCTTCCGACTTCGGTGGAGCCGGTAAATGTAACCTTACGGACTTTTTCGTTCGACATCAGTTCATTGCCAATCGCCGACGAGCTCTGGCCGGTAACCAGGTTGATAACGCCTTTTGGTACGCCCGCTTCTTCACATATTTCCACGAAACGAACGGCGGACAGCGGCGTATTCTTTGCTGGCTTCAGCACGATCGTGCAGCCTGCAGCAAGAGCTGGTCCTACTTTACGGGTGATCATTGCCTGCGGAAAATTCCACGGGGTAATCGCGCCGACAACGCCGACTGGCTGGTGAATCACCATCAGCCGCTTGTTTTCCGAACCGGATGGAATGGTCTCCCCGTATACCCGTTTTGCTTCGTCTGCGTACCATTCAATAAAGGAGGCTGCATAGGCTACTTCGCCTTTTGCCTCCGCAAGTGGTTTACCCATTTCCTTTGTCAGCAGCTCGCCGAGTTCATCCTGGCGCTCCATCATGAGGGTGTGAATCTTGCGGAGAATGTCTGCCCGTTCGTACGCCGTCGTCTTCGACCAGGAATCAAACGCCTCGTGGGCGGCATTAATTGCTTCCTTTGTTTCCGCTTCGCCTGCGTTAGCCGTCTCTCCCACTACTTCTCCGTTTGCCGGATTCACAACATCAATGGTTCCTTCGTCTGCCTGTTTCCATTCACCGTTAATATATATTTTTCCAAACATACCATTATTACTCCCTTTCATGCGGAATGTGCATCGTTCGTTCTATACCCGCAATTCTCAATTATTATTCTGCTCATTTATAAATCAGACGCTCCCTATTTTAGAATAGGACACGAGCAGGAGCCCCTATTTCAAAATAAAGCCTAAAAGCTCGTCTCCCCTTGTATTCCGGTGCTCCGGAACATATGATAGTACCAGGCAGCAGCACTTCGGCTGCTTACTCTTCTACATATTTCCCCTTATACCTCTGACAGCAGCAACCTCCCACACTGTTCTGTCCGTCCAGGCGCCGCTCCCCTTGTCTAAGCGGCCGTCCCGGGCACCAGAAGCCCGGCATCCGCCGGGTTTCTTTCTTATGGTCTCCTGTTCCCGAGGACACTTTCCACTACACAGTCCATATCTGTTCCACCCTCTCTGGAAAGCGGTGGAAGACAACCGTGAACGAGGTCTTATTCTTTTTTGTGTAAAAGTGTGGTATTCTTAAAAAATATGTAAAATGAATTTTAGATGGAGGTCGGAGGTTCCATGAGGAAGTCTTTTGGCGTACTTCTCGTTTCTTTAAGTCTCGTCCTTCCGATAGGATGTTCATCCATTGACAATGAACCAGATCCCACGGAAAATCAAGCTTCAGATGAGGAACCGGCTTCTGATGAGGTTCTTTCTGAAAGTATTGAATATATGCAGGAATTAGACCGTTATTCTATTAATATAAACATGAACCAGACCATCGGCCCGGCCCAGGAAGAGCCGGTTACCAATGAGCTCACCTCCCATGTGGAAGTCGGTACCGATCCGTTCGCCTATCATGAGTCTTCGACACTGCAGACGACCGAGCAGGAGCCCAAGGAAATCGAGCGCTACCTGACGGCCGAAGGCTTTTTTACGTATGATTCTGCAGAGGAAGAATGGATCAAGTATCCGGATGAATTCACCGGTGATTTGAGTGCTTCAAGTCAGTCCATCGGCGAACCATCGGCTGTGCTGGAGCTGATCGAAGCTTACGCTACAGATTTTCAAATGGACGAACAGGAGTCGGAATATGTGATCGAGGCGCGAGGGCGTTCCGATCAAATGCGTGAGCTCGTGAAGAGCACGGTTGGTTTCACCAATGAAGATTTTGACAACTTAATTGACGACATGCTGTTTGCCGGGAGCCTGGAAGATACTGTCTACACTATTATTATCGATAAGGACTCGATGCAGACTAAAAGCATTCAGGCAGATTTTAAAATTGCCATGAATAACAGTCAGACTCCGCAGACTGCTTCCTCCACTCAGTCCCTCACGTTCGCCTATGATGAGGTAAACAATGAGCAGACAATCAGTGCTCCTTCCAACGTCATCGCTACGGCGGAAGAGCTGAACTTTGAAAATCTGCAGGAGTGGGAGGAAGGTGAACGGTTCAGCCAGATTGAAGGCCAGAGTATTTCCGAGCTCATGTATCCGGACCGCCAGCCGGCGAATTGGATTATTGATCACGGCTCTCTGCCGACGCTTGAACAGAGGCTGGGGCTGCCGCCTCTTTCCGAACAGGGCAGCGACGAATAAATAAACAGGCAGGGAGCCGGCTCCCTGCCTGTTTATTTACGCGCGAGTGCTGTCACCCGCAGCTTCCAGCGTTCAAGCACCGGCATATATACCGAAGCAACGTATCGCATCTTTTCGGCGCTGCTCATCGCTTCTGCATCTATCAGGCCCCGCACTTCTTCCGTTGCCTGCTCGAAAGCTTCAAGATCCTGCTTCCATTCTTCCTCCTGTCCAAACAGATACGCCATCGTCACTGTCTGCGAGGAAAACAGCGAGGACTCCCTGGTCGTGCTGTCGAGCAGCCGGTCTCCGTTTTCTTCAAACCCTTCCCGGTAAAAGCCTGTCACCTGTACCATACTTTCCTGCACCATCTGCAGCCAGTCGCTGTACTGCTCCAGAAATGTTGCTTCTGCCCTGCGGAGATGTTCGCTCATCATTACCTGCCCCTTTTTTATCCTTTAAGCCGTTTATAACATAATCGAAGCACGCATACATAAAATAACCTTCAGGTCGAGGCCTGAAGGTTTTACGTATTAGTTTTTGCTGTCGAAAAAATAGGCTGAAGCCGTGGCGCCGGTTTGCTCATATTTTCCTATATGGCGGCGTTTTTGACGGCTTCCCTGCAGTTCCGTGCGGATCACCTGTTTCCAGCCGGCTAGCCGGTCGTCAATATAAAGATTCATTTTGACCGTCTCTTCCCCGAGTTGACGCTCGGCCTCTGACCATTCCTCTACTGGCGGCAGGTCCTTCAGCTGTCTGTCCCGTGCCTGCAGAAAAAGATCTACGCTCTCAATGTACTCATCCCTTGGCTGTTCATTCTCCGGCATGGGCTGCGCCACTTTCTCGTACAGCTCCCGGGTGGTGACATACAGTTCACGGATTACACTCATTATACTCGGCCGCCTTCACGGAAACGGCTCTCCCGGTCTTTTTGCATCGCCTGCTTCCATGTGTCGCGGAACTCTTCGACAAGTCCGTACACTTCCCGCAGAGCGTCTGTGTCATTACTGACATTCGCTTCGATCAGGCGGCGGTACATGTAGTCATACATCTGCATCATGCTGCTGCCAAGATCGCTGTCCGTTTTCAGCGTAATCATCAGCTCTCCGATAATGTTTTGGGCCCGAATCATCAGCTTGTTTTTTTCTTCAACCTTTCCTTCATTCATCGCCTTCTCCGCTTTTTGGAGAAATTTCAGGCAGCCGTTGTATAAAAGAAGCGTGAGCTCTCCCGGTGAGGCGGTCTGCATTGCCTGCTGCTGGTACGGATTCGTTTTGACCGGTGCCGGCTTCGGAGCAGATGCTGCCTGTTTTGGCCTGAATGTTTTCTGCGGCTTCTCTTTATCCGGTGCAGTCGTCTGCTTCATTGCCTGCTGGTACATTGCCTGTGCCTGGTTAAAACTCATATGTTTTCTTCCTCCTCAAGAAGGTGCTGTTGTTACTGGCCGTTGTTCATAAACTGCATCAAATAGTTGGACTGCGAATTGGCCTGGCTCATTGCCTGCTCCATCGCTGTAAATTGGCGGTAATACCGGTTTTCCACTGATGCCATCCGGTCCTCAAATTGGGCAATACGGTCGTCGATGTTTTCCATATTGCGGCCGAGCGTAAACTGGTGCGGAAGCAGCTTGCCTTTGTAGCCCCCGGCCCGTTCAGCAAGAGCGGACACGCCGTTGTCGAGCGTTTCCCTCATCCGGCGGGCAAGTCCCTGGGTTTCGGTTGTTGAGCCGCTCGCGGCAAACAGCTGGTACACCCCTTCACTGTCATCTTCAATCGCCTGGCGCAGCTTGTCTTCATCGATTTCGAGCTTGCCGTTGTCGGTGTAGCTCGAACTTGTCGTAATGCCGATCGAATAGAGCGTATTGTATGCTGAATCGGTGCCCCCCACCTGCTCGTACAAAAGCGAACGCATATTGTTCATCACATTCGAAATGGAGCTGTCGCTGCGGAGCAGGCCGCTGCGGGCTTTTTCTTCCCACATTTCGATTTCTTTTTCGCTCATCTCTTCTTTCTGCTCGTCACTGAGCGGCTTAAAGTCCCGGTTTACCTTTTCGTTCAGCTTCCCGTTCACGTCTTCAACGATCTTATTATACTCTTCAACAAATCCTTTAATCGTGTCCATGACACCATCGGTATTTGTATCCGATCCAAGCGTTACCGCGCCGTCTGCTTCAGTGAACGTTTCTTTAAGCGTGATGCTCATCCCGTTTACGTCAAACGTGTTTTTCGCACGCTCGGTTTCAAGTCCGTTCATCGTAAACACAGCATTCTGTTCGCCCTGGTTGGACTCACCCTCGACATTATTCAGACCCAAAGTGTTATTGAAAAAGTCACCCGAAAAAAGCATTTCATCGCCGTTTTTGTTAAAGTCACCGGTCTCCGAACGGGTGAGCGCTGCTTTACCCGAATGCTCATCGTAAAATGCACTCACTCCTGCTCCGGACGAGCTGATCGCGCTCATAATGTTATTCATCGACTGCGCGCTCGTGAACGTAAATTTGTTTTTCTGTTCGTTTCCGTTTTTATCAAAGGTCGTAATGGTATTTGTGGAATACTGCTGGGTGAATGTCGCTTCAATCGTTCCGGTGGCCGCTTCACCGAGCGTCACTCTTCCTGTTTTCGTATCCACGTAGGCTTCGTCTGCCGCGAGCTCCTGTTCCGGATCCGTCACAATTGTCAACGCATTACCACCGTCTATAGTGATGTTCAGCTTATCCGGATCAATCGCGCCTTTACCGAACGAAAAAGAAGAGGTGGCTGTAGCCGCTTCAATTGTTTTGGTTTCATCTACCGCTGCATACTGCACGCTGATGCTTTTGCCGCTCGTTACCGCCGAACCAAATTCCAGATCAATCTGGTCGCCATTAAAGCTGGCGCGCACCTGGCCGGGCTCGAGCGGATCCGTGCCGGTCACTACCTCATACTGTTTTCCGCTCACCTTCACGATCATGTCGTCCGTGTTTTGTTTAAGATTGCTGCCTTCCACGCTGTAGGACGTACCGCCGTCGGCGTTAATCGTTTTGCTTTGAATCACACCTTCGCTCCACTGCGGTGCTTTTCCGTCTGCAAATGTCTGGCTGCCAACCGCTTCCGTAGCGGAAAAATCAGGCCCGGTCGCTCGTTCCGAGCTGCTCTGCGACGCTGATTTGGCCAGCTGCTTTACCTCGCTGATCGAATAGGTGGCATTACCGGCATCCGCTGACGCCTTGGCACTCACGCGGCTGTCATTAGTGGACGTCGCTGAGCGGTCTGTCATCGACGATTTTTTCATAATCGAATCAAAAATCGTGTTCCGGAAATCAAAAAACTGCTTGTTTACATCCTGATACATTTCCGTCTGCCACTCGAGCGTCTGTTTCTGCTGATTCAGTTTATTGATCGGCTGGCGCTCCGCCCGCATTAAATCCTTTACTGTCTGGTCAATATCCATTCCTGAAGCAAACCCGGATACTCGCATAAATGATAGGCTCCCTTCTGCCGTTTTCTTCGTTACTGTTACTATCGGAAATACTTTAAGGCAGTTGAAGCATTTGCCGCAGTTTTTCTAAAATATGAAAAAAGACCCGGATACCATCCGGGCCTCTGGGACATTGCTATTCACTTTTTTCTACGGCATGGCCGCCGAAGCCTTTACGGAGGGCAGCCACCACTTTGCCATTAAAGGTATCGGTTTCCTGCGAACGGTAGCGCATCATGAGCGATAGCGCAATGACCGGAGTTGTTGCCTCGTATTCGAGCGCGGACTCCACGCTCCACTTGCCTTCGCCGGACGAATGCATCACGCCGCGGATGTCGTCGAGTCTTGCATCGCCGCGGAAGGCTTCCTCCATCAGCTCCATCAGCCAGCCGCGGATGACCGAGCCGTTGTTCCAGACGCGGGCGACCTGCTCGTAATCATAGTCGAACGGACCCTTTTCAAGCAGTTCAAATCCTTCGCCCATCGCGGCCATCATGCCGTACTCGATGCCGTTATGCACCATTTTCAAGTAGTGGGCGCTGCCGCCTTCCCCGGTGTAATGGTAGCCGTTTTCCACCGACAGGTCTTCCATCAGCGGCTCGAGCACCGGGAAGATGTCCTTGCGTCCACCGATCATCAGGCAGGCGCCGTTTCTTGCACCGGAAATGCCGCCGCTTGTGCCGACGTCGAAAAAGTGGACGCCCCTTGCTTCAAGTGCTTCATAATGAGCCAGTGTCCGCTTGTAATGGGAGTTGCCGGCATCGATTAAAATATCACCTTCGTCAAGGTACGATGCCGTTTCGGTAAGCACCTGATCGGTCGCATCCCCGGCCGGCACCATCACCCAGATGATGCGCGGCTTCGGAAGCTGATCCACCAGCTCCTGCAGGGAGGCGGCTGTGCTCCCCCCGTCACCCTTAAAGCTTTCGCGAAATTCTTCGGACAGGTCATAGGCAACAACGTCGTGATTTTTGTCAAGCATCTGCAGGCCGATATTATACCCCATTTTTCCTAACCCAATAATTCCTGCTTTCATGTTCTCCACTCCTCTTTTCTATTTATACGAAGATACTTAAAATCAGTGCCACACCAAAACCAACAAAACCGATAATTGTTTCCATAACGGTCCATGTCTGGAGCGTTTGTTTTTCATTCAGGCCGAAGTACCTGCTGACCAGCCAGAACCCGGAGTCGTTCACGTGGGAGAAGGCTGTGGCACCGGAAGCAATTGTAATAACAAGCAGACCGAGCATTGCCTCGCTGACGTCATATGTCTCCAGCAGCGGCGCTACAAGGCCGGCAGCTGTTACCATCGCAACGGTCGCAGAGCCCTGGGCTACACGGACAAGAACAGCTGTGATAAAGGCAAAGACAAGAATTGGCATGTTCGCGTTTTCCATCGCGTTTGCGAGTACATCGCCAACGCCTGACTGGATCAGCATTTCACCGAATACACCACCGGCACCGGTAACAAGAATGATAATACCCGCCGGCTCAAGGGCTTTCGTTGTAATCTGCTGAACTTCCTGCTTCGAGTAGCCCCGGCGGATACCGAATACATAAAATGTTAAAAGTGCTGCAACAGTTAGTGCAAAGAATGGATCCCCGATAAAGGACAGTATTTCATATGCTGTGCTGTCTTCTGCGAGGAAAACCCCGGATCCTGTGTTAAGCAGAATCAGCACAAGCGGGAGAAGGATGATAGCGAGAACGCTGCGGAAGCTTGGCAGCTCGCGGTCGTACTCGACGTTTCTCATCTGCTCCATCATGTATTCCGGAACACCGATATCGATTTTTTTCGCCATGTATTTACCGAACAATGGACCAGCAATGGCTACTGCCGGAAGGCCGGCAATTGTACCAAACAGAATGACCCAGCCGAGATCCGCGCCGATGATCGAAGCAACCGAAATCGGTCCCGGCGTTGGCGGAATAAAGCTGTGCGTCACGGCAAGACCAGCTACAAGCGGAATACCGTAGTATACGAGTGATTTTTTCGTTTTACGGACAAGACTGTACACAATTGGAATTAAAATAACAAGTGCAACGTCTAAAAAGACGGGAATCGAAACGATAAAGCCTGTAAGTGCAAGTGCCCAGCTGACGTTCTTTTCTCCAAATTTATCAACAAGTGTCAGTGCCAGACGTTCTGCGCCCCCGGACACCCGGAGCATTTCCCCAAACATGGCCCCAAGGCCGATCACGACGGCAATAAATCCGAGGGTGCCGCCCATCCCTTCTTCGATGGTCGTTATAATTTCACTTGGCGGCATGCCGACGGCAATACCGACGAGGAAGCTGACAAGAAGCAGGGCGATAAAGGCCTGCAGCTTCGTCTTCATAACTAAAAATAACAGTGCAACAATTGCTAATACGGCTACAATAATGAGCCACGGTGCTGAAGTCGTCATAGTATTTCTCCTTTTTCAGTTGATAGTGTGCGTTTGCCTTCTGCGTGTGCACGCTGCACGTCGGCAATCGCGGAAAATTCAGATTGAAGATTGCGTGCAAGCCGGAGAAAAATCGGCTTCAAGTCCCGGTATGCTGTCACGTTATCCATAATTGGGGACTGCCGTGTTTCGATCGGGATCAGCTCGTGAATCGTATCCAGGCTGTCCTTTTGCCCGGTGGCCGTCATGGCGAGCCAGGCGGCGCCGAAGCAGGCACTCTGGTGGCTGTCCGGAACGACAATGTCGCTTTCGAATATGTCGGCCATCATCTGCTTCCACAGTTCCGAACGGGCAAAGCCGCCGTTGGCACGGAATTCTTTAATGTTGATCCCGGCTTCAATTAATGCCACTACTACAGCGTACATCTGCATCATGACGCCTTCCATAACGCTCCGGACCATCTGTTCGCGCCCGTGGTGCAGCGTCAGGCCGAAAAATACGCCCTTCGTATCGCTGTTCCAGAACGGGGCGCGTTCACCAGTCATGTACGGAAGAAACAGCAGACCGTCGGAACCAGGCATCACGCTTTCTGCCATTTCCGTCAGCACGTCGTAAGGATCTGTACCATTTTTGCGGCATTCTTCCTTTAGATCCGGCATGATTTTGTCCCGCATCCAGCGAAGCGCTATACCGCCGTTGTTGATCGGACCGCCGATCACCCACAGGTCATCGGTCAGTGCGTAGCAGAATATTCGTCCCTTCGGATCCGTGTACGGCCGGTCGATGACCGTGCGTATCGCTCCGCTTGTACCGATCGAGCAGGCAACCACGCCTTCCTCAAGCGCCCCGGAGCCGACGTTTGCAAGCACTCCGTCGCTTGCCCCAATGACGACTGTTGTCGTTTCCTGTAAATGCAGCCGCTTACAAACATCTTTGTTTAAATCACTGCGCTTGTACGTCGTACTCACCGGTCGGGACAAATGATTTTCCGTAATACCGGCAAGAGCCAATGCTCTGTCGTCCCACTCTTTTTTATGAATATTGAAAAGGCCTGAAGCGGAAGCGATGGAGTAATCAACGATGTATTCCCCGAACCATTTATGAAAAAGAAATTCCTTCACCGAAATCCATTTCGCTGCCTTTGCGGCAATTTCTTCCCGGTGCTTCTGGAACCACATAACTTTCGTCAGCGGCGCCATTGGATGAATCGGAGTGCCGGTCCGTTCAAAAATGTCCTGCCCGTTTTCGGCTTTTACTGTTTCGGTTTCGTGCACCGACCGCTGATCCGCCCAGGTGAGTGCCTGTGTGAGCGGCTCACCGTTTTCATCTACAGCGAGTATGCTGTGCATCGCTGCACTAAAGCCGATTGTGCCAATATGTTTTCCTTCTTTCGCAACGTCTTCGACGACGTTTTTCAGCGTCTGTTCGACGGCGCGAAGAATTTCGTAGGGGTCCTGCTCCTTCCAGGCCGGGTCCGGAGAATAAATTGGATATTCAAGCTCCCGTTCCGCCCAGATCCTTCCGTCTGTATCGTACGCCAGCGTTTTTGTGCTCGTTGTGCCTATGTCCACGCCGGCTGTAAGTGACTCAGCCATAACATTTACTCCCTCGCTTTCGCTAACGCTTTCAATTGATGAAAATATTTTTCTCATTTCGTTATTATACGTGAAATAAAATTCTATGCAAGCGTTTTAAGAAAATTTTTTTCGTTCATTTTAATAGCTAAGTGAAATTTATTCCTTTATGATAAAGGTAAGACTTTTTTTACCGGAGGGATACTCATGGCTACCGAAACGACTCACGTCCGCCAGCGGATCCAATCGCTGTACAACAGTTTTAGTGATAAAGAAAAGCAAATCGCCGACTATATGCTGCAAAATCCCGAAACCATCGTCCATTCGACCATCAATCAGGTAGCCGACCAGCTTTCCCTGGCAGACGCTACCGTGTTCCGTTTCTGCAAGCGGCTCGGCTTTAAAGGCTACCAGGCGATGAAAATCGCGCTCGCTTCTGACATTATCGAACCGATCGAAGACATTCATGAAACGATCCAGGAAAGCGACACCGAAGCAGAGATTATGTCCAAGGTATTTCAAAGCAATAAAAATGCGCTCACCTACACCCAGGAGGTGCTTGATGAAAACACCGTCCGCCAGGCGGTCGAGTACCTGCTTGAAGCATCAGAGCTCCATTTTTATGGAAGCGGCGGCTCCGGCGTCACTGCGCAGGACGGCCAGCACAAGTTTATGCGCACGGGACTTCCTAGCCACGCATATACCGATGCCCACTGGCAGGTCATGGCTGCCTCCCAGCTGAAGCCAGACGACGTAGCGATTGTAATTTCGCACTCGGGGGCCAATGAAGACGTCCTCGAAGCGATGGATGTGGCCAAAGAACAGGGCGCACGCATTATCGCTATTACAAGCTATGCCAAAACGCCGATAAGCCAGAAGGCCGACCTGACGCTGCAGACCATTTCCCGCGAAACCGAATACCGCTCCGAAGCGCTCGCCTCCAGGCTTGCCGAGCTCTCGCTCCTCGACGGCCTGTATGTAAATTACTGCATCAAGAAGAAAGACCAGGCACAGGAAGCTGTGGCTAAAATGCGCAAAGCCGTCGCACGGAAAAAGGTGTAGGAAAAGCGGAGAGCGTTCGGTCACCACCCGGGACGGCTCGCCGTTTTCAGTCGGCTTGAGACGAAGTCACAAACGAACTGAAAATGCGAATGGACCCGGGTGATAACGCTCAGAGCTGGACAGCAGGAAAAGCGGAGCCACCCTTGTTGGAAGGAAGTTCGATGAAAGACGTCACTTTCGTGACAACATCGAACTGACCTGCTACGCAGGCCCCAGACGGCTGGCGTAATCCTGGCTGGAAGCGTCGAAAGACGGTGAAGTCAGGATGCAGCCAATGGACTGGACGGCTAGGTGGCGAAGCTGGACAGCGAGAAAATCGGAGCCGCCCTTGCTGTAATAAAGTTCAGTGAAAGTCGGCACCAACGGATGCAGACTTCAACCAAAAAGAGCCCGGCTTCTCCTTTGTTACAGGAAAAGCCGGGCTCTTTGTTTTACCCCGAGCGTTCGATTAATGCAGCATGATTATGTTTTGGACTGTTTACTTCTGTGCTTACGGGATACATCGTCATCCGGGAAGCGTCGAATGGCTGAAGCAGTGATTTCAACACTTGTTTGTCAGTTTCATGCGGATCAAGCCAGGTTTTTCGTGCGGCTTCATCCAGAATCACCGGCATCCGATGGTGAATACTCTTCATTAAGTCGTTGGCTTCGGTCGTAATGATCGTGCAGGACGTGATCGTTTCATCTTCGCCTTCCCACCTGTCCCACAGGCCGGCGAACGCAAACAACGCTTCGTTGTCGACCGTTATCCGGTACGGCTGCTTTGTCCCGCCTTCCCGGTCCCATTCATAGAACCCATCGGCAATAACCAGGCAGCGCCGGCGTTCAAGCAGGCGGCGGAATGCTGGCTTGGTGTCCACGCTTTCTGCCCGGGCGTTGATCATTTTATGCCCAATTTTCTTATCGTCTGCCCAGGAAGGAATCAGCCCCCACTGCAGCCAGCCGGCTTTTGTCTGTTCAGTGGAGGACGCCACGGCCAGCACTTTCTGTGAAGGCGCGACGTTATAGCTCTCCTGCCCTTCCGGAAACGCTGCATCAAAGGCCTGTTCCAACGCCTCTTTAGAATGAACCAGGGTGTATCTTCCGCACATTACGGGACACCTCCTTTTACGGCTTATGTACCCGAAAAACGAGTCTTCTACTTAAAAAAATTACTATTACGCAAATCCCATCCGGCTATTACAAAGCATATGACGGCATAGAGGCTTAAAAATCCTCCCAGAATACCGTACGATGCCCCCTCAAACCCCCGGATATGCATATAGCCGTAATAAAAAAGCGAAATGGCTGCGGCCATAAGTGCAATTCCCGGCAGCAGCTTTACCCAGAGCGCCCATCCCTTCAGCACAAACAGCAGCGTAAAAAGGACAGCTATAACTCCTGGAAGTATAGATGTTGTGAATGGTCCACTGATCATGATATCTCTCCCACGGTTCCCCACCATTAATAAAATCCAGGCAAATCTTCATGCCCCCGCACTTCTCTCCTAATAAAGTAACACAATCTGCCACCAGATATCCTGTTTCAGGCAGTAAGCTTCATGAAAATTTAATTTTAACGAAGGCTTATTCTTTACCCGAAGATCTGTGAAGCAATAGCGTACATGTTCCCGTTCCTGGAGCCTAACTTCCCGGGATGCCGCACCATCCTATGCGGTTCGCTCTGTTTTTCAAAGCCGTACTTCCCAAGCATTTTCGTTATAATGCTGCTTTCTGCGGTAAGATCAATCCGGACCTTCACCGGATGCGCTTCAATCAGCTGTTCAACTAATGCAGCTGCTCCTCTTTCATCCGGAGCTGTGACCGGGCCAATCAGCAGCTGCCCTTCATGCCAGATCGACAGACCAAAGCCTACCGGCTGATTGTTTCCGTTTATTAATACAAGAGAACGATATGCCTGAACAAACCGGTGGCGTAAAAAAGCTTCCCGGTCTTCTCCAAACGCTTCACGGTCCAGCTCCTGTATGCTGCCCCAATCGGAGGATTCGTACATTTTTATATTTTTCGGCAGAATAGTGCTGTTTGTATTCAACGCTTGGCCCGGGGAGGTATATTTGTATACCGTGCCTGCTTCTTCAAACCCAAACTCTCGGTATAACGGTTTCCCTTCTTCAGTGGCAAACAGCATCACACTGGCTTTCTCCGGCACCAAATCCAAACACGCCTTCACTGCTTCCCGGGCCAGCCCCTGCCGCCGGTAAGCCTCCCGGACAATAACGAGACCGAGAGCCGCCGTTTCCCCGTATGGAATTACAGCCGAGCTGGAGACCACCGTGCCTTCGGGATTTTTATGACCGTATACCGCTCCCGAAGCGAGCACCGCCTTCATTTCCGCTTCATCGTAGTCCCAGCCCACCTTCCGGGGCAGTTCTGCAAGTGCCGGAATATCGTTTTCCGTTAACCGGTGTATCGTAAGCTTCATCTGACATTGCTCCTTCCCGGCGTTTATAGTTTGCGCCGCAGGCTTTCCTCTATCCACAGCTGTTCTGCTTTCCATTTACGGTAAATATACATATCCTCCGCTGCGAGCACCGTATAAACCACTCCGTAAAACAAATACGTCCCCATTGTGAAATCAGCCGACAGCCAATGAATTATTGTCACTAAAAGAAGCAGGGCGCTGCCGAAGAAATCCTTCTTTAAGCGCCCTGCATATATCGATTTTTTGTTCGCAGCCTTTTGCTGCCTGCTATCCATTCTGTCACCTCTTTATGCTACACGGGTGCCTGTTACAGTTTCACCATATTTTTTCCATTGCTTTTCGCCTCATACAGAGCCTGATCCGCTTTAAGCATCATGTCCTCCCGGCGGCGGTGAATAGCCGGAACCACAACGTTTACGCCAATGCTGACCGTCACCTTCGGACTCACTCTCGATGTTTCATGGCGGATATTCAATTTGTCTACTTCTTCGCTGATTGCATGGGCAATGGCCCTGGCTTCTTTATTGTTTGTTTTCGGAAGCAGAAGCGCAAACTCTTCTCCGCCGAAACGGGAGGCCATGCCGCCGGAACGCATGCACACCCCGTGGATAGCTCCCGCAATCTGCTTGAGGCATTCATCACCCTCGAGGTGGCCGTACGTATCATTGAAGTTTTTAAATTCGTCCAGATCAATCATCATTACCGCAAGCGGGGACTGGCGTTCCATGCCTTCACTCCAGTATCGGTCAAAGGCGTCGTTAAACGCCCGCCGATTGGACAGGCCCGTCAGGCCGTCCACGTTCGCGAGACGTTCAAGCTTGCGGACGTTCGCGTTCTGCTTGGAACGATCCCGAATAATCCCGATCATGCCAATAATACGTTTATACATAAAAACCGGGCTTGCCATCACTTCCAGCTCCATAAGCGAGCCGTCCTGCCTTCGCAGATTTACTTCAAAGTGCTGGGAGTTCCCTTTCATGACCCGGTCTATATATTTTTCGACTAACGCGTGATCCGTAAAATTCAATTCCTTCATCGAAAGGCCGATTACTGTGTCACGTTCCTTGTTCAGCATTTCAAGCAGTTTTTCGTTTACTTCAATGACGCTCCCCCGGTCATTCAAAAGAAACACCGGGGAAAGCGGCTGATCGAACAAAGCATGATAATAATTCCGCTGTACCCGCTGCTCCACGCTGCGCCGGAATAAGATCCAAAGCACGAGCCCCAGGATAACTACGCCCGTAAGCAGTCTTGTAATCAGTCCCTCTCTTTCAAGCGGCGCGCCCAAAAAAAGCACATCATAAAAATTCACGAGCATAAATACCGGAACCAAAACAAGCATCGACAGAGCGACACGCTTCACCACTTCCTGGGTTTTAATCTGCGCTATTTCTTTATGCTTCATTTTATCCCCCGCTCTGCTTAGGAACGCTCTCTATTTTGCGAAATATTTAAGTATATATACGGTAGTTTCATAGTGTTGACTAATTTTATCACATGTCTTAAGTTTTAGGTATATGTAATCAATAAAGAATATGAATTTCTTTCATTTCTAACCATCATTTATGATGCTTAGTTTATAGGAATGGCTTTAACCATAAGTATCTTCTCTCGAAAACATTGGTTAATACCCTTCATAACCAATTCTCTCCATGCATAAACCTATTCATTTTCGTAAGAATATTCCTAGAAGGTCAACAAATTAAAAAACTGCCCGTTTTGAGGGCAGTTTTCAATAAAAACTGAGGAGCTAAAATTAAACAATATCTTGTTTTAATTTCAATCAAATGTAAGAATGGCTTTTCTTACTTTATTAGGATGGTTTTCCAATTGTTCGAACGCTTTTTGGACATCTTGAAAATCAAAGCGGTGAGAAACCATTGACTCTACATCTAATTCTCCTTGATTAATATGTCCGATAATTTCAGGAAATTTATTGGATTGTAATCTAGAACCAACGATCATCAACTCTTTTTTTGTGATGTCCAGTGACGTAATAGATGAGGGAGATTGATTAAATCCTAAAGTAACTACCCGCCCTGCAATTGAAGCCATAGAGACTGCTTGTTCAAAAGTTTTTTCTGTTCCTACCGCATCGATAACCACGTTTGCCATTTTTTCATTAGTTTCTCGACTCACCTGGCTATAAACATCAGGGTCATCAGTCGGGTTTATTGCAGCGTCTGCTCCTACGGAAGAAGCGTAATTCAACCTCTCTTCGTTTAAATCAACTATAATAACCCGCGCTCCTTTTAATTTAGCTAAAAGAAGGCAGCTTATGCCTGTCGGACCGGCCCCCATGATCAGCACAGTGTCCCCTGTTTTAACACTGCCTCTCATCGTAGCTTGTGCTCCTATAGTTAAAGGTTCTGTTAGAACTGCATTGCTCCAGGATATACTTGCTTCTAATTTATGCCAATTTTTTTCAGGGGCAGACATAAATTCTCTCATTCCACCATCTCTATGAACTCCGTAGACTTCTAGACTCTCACAGACGTTTGGTTGACCTTGTTTACATGCATAGCAATTTCCACAGCTCTGAATTGGTTCTAAAGATACTTTGTCCCCGCTCCTTAAAGATGTAACATTTTCTCCAACTTCTGTTACCTGACCTACTACTTCATGGCCAATTATACGGGGATATACAGTAAAGGGATTACTACCGTGATAAATATGCATATCTGAACCACAGATTCCAGCTGCATAGACTTTCACTATAACATCATTCTCATCTTTTATTTGAGGCGCGTCTGTTTCTATTATATTTAATTGTCCTGGTTCAGAAACTTGAATTGCTTTCATATTTTACTTCCTTTCCATTCTTCAAATAAATTTAGCAAAATAAACACATCAGACGGTTACGCTGTTATTAATATTCTTCTTCTGCACCTTCAACAAATTACTTAAACTATGACGCGCTTCGATGTTCTTGGATAAAAGAATGATTAGTTTTATTTAGTGGAATATTTTTAATAATTTAAAGCCTCGACTAAGCTGTTGGCAGCCTGAATAACATCTTCTTCGTTATCAAAATAAAGACTGCTTCCTGCACTGACGGCTACTGCTCCGTTTTGGACCCAGTCTTTTATATTATGCTGACTAACTCCGCCAGAAGGCATCAATTGTGCTTGTGGCACCGGGCCATTCATTGTTTTTATGAAAGAAGGTGATGCCATATTTCCTGGAAAAACCTTTATAATATCCGCTCCAGATTGAAGGGCTTCAATAATTTCTGTTGAGGTATAGCAACCAGGAATATAAGGAATTTGATACAAATTACATATCTTCGCTATATCCTGAGAAAAATGGGGCGAAACAATAAATGCTGCCCCTGCCAGTATGGCCAACCGTGCCGTTGTAGGCTCTAATACTGTTCCGGCACCCACTACAGCTTCCGAACTATAATGTATCGATAATTCTTCAATTAATTTATCAGCCTGGGGCACTGTGAAAGTTATTTCAAGTAGTTCTATACCTCCTTTTCTAGCACCAGTTGCAATCATTTTAGCTTCTTCTTTAGTGTCGCCGCGAACGACTGCTACTATTTTCTTTTCTTCTAGTTCTCTTAGTGTCTGCCACTTCTTCATTGGTAATTGCTCCTTTTAAACTCCAGAGTAGGCCATGAAACCGCCATCCACAGGCACAGTTATTCCTGTAACAAATCTTGAATATGAAGGATCTGCCAACCATAATACTGTTCCAGTAAGATCATCCGGCTGCCCAAATCGTTCCATTGGGGTGTGATTGATTATTTTTGTTGAGCGTTCGGTCAACTGGTCGTTTTCATCCAATAGCATTTTTCTATTTTGTTTTGTTAAAAAGAAACCTGGAGCTACAGCATTACAACGAATGTTATGCTTTGCCATGTGCACTGCCAGCCACTGGGTGAAATTTTCAATGCCGGCTTTTGCAGCACTATAGGAAAGAACTTTAGTCATTGGGCTGGGTGCGCTCATTGAAGAGATATTAATAACTGTGCTTTCTTCTTCATGAATCATATGCTTTAAGAAAACTTGTGTAGAAAGCACTGATCCCGAGAAATTCAGATCATGCACATGATTCATGCCTTCTTCCGAAATATCGAAAAAAGAGTTCACTTCCGGGTCATGGACATCTTCCCAACGAAAAGCCTCATTAGTAGTAACGGCTTCGGGATGATTTCCTCCAGCCCCATTAATTAAAATATGATACTGTTCATAATGTTCCTGGATTTTTTCATTTACAGCTTCAATGTCATTTTTCTTAGTAACATCACAGGCAAAGGCAATTGCTTCTCCTCCATCTGCAATAATTCTATCGGCTACCTTTTGAGCGTTATCTTGTTTTCTACTGAGCACCACGACTTTGACGCCCTGAGCGCCTAATGTTTCTGCCATTTGGCCACATAAAACACCGCCACCACCCGTAACAATAGCAACTTTTCCTTGTAATGATTTATGACTCAATTACATCTTCTCCTTTCGTTTTTGATCCCAGATTCCAAGCATATACATAATCCCTAAAGCACGATCATACAATCCATAACCAGGCCTTCCCTCTTCATTCCATATATGCCGTCCGTGGTCTGGACGAATACATCCTTTGTAATTAATCTCATAGTAGGCATTCATAATATCCGTAATCGGAACAGACCCGTCCTCTTCACGGTGAGAGGATTCAATAAAGTCACCATTTTCGTAACGATAGACGTTCCGGACATGCGCAAAATGGATTCTATCCTGAAATGCGTAAATCATTGAGGGCACATCGTTTTCTTTATTTGCCCCTAAAGCTCCACTGCATAAAGTTAAACCATTGTGTTCCTCGTCCACTAATGATAGAACCCTTTGCAATTGTTCTTTATTCGAAACAATTCTAGGAAGATTAAACACAGACCATGGCGGATCGTCAGGGTGGATAGCCAGACGAACATCATGTTCTTTGCAAACGGGAATAACTCTTTCTAAAAAATATTGCAAATTGGAGAACAGATCATCTTCAGTGACATTTTCATACTGCTGTATGGTTTGTTCTATTTTACTCAATCTTTGCGGTTCCCAACCCGGCATAGTAAATTCGGGGTTTTGCAGCACCCTTTCGATAATATCCTGAGGAGTGGCATCATTCAGAAGATCTTTTTCATAAAACAATGCAGTTGATCCATCCGCCATCTTTTTAGCTAAATCGGTTCGAATCCAGTCAAACACTGGCATAAAGTTGTAGCAAATTACTTTTACACCTGATTCGCCCAAGTTTTTTATTGTTTCAATATAGTTAGCAATGTATTCTTCTCTTGTTGGCAAACCTAATTTAATATCTTCATGAACATTTACACTTTCTACAACTTCCGCCTTAAAACCATAGGATTCAATCAATTGTATTTCGCTTTGTATTTCTTCTTTCTCCCATACTTCCCCTGCCGGTTTATGGTGAAGTGCCCAAACAATCTGTTTGGCCCCGGGTATCTGCCTGATGTTTGATAACTCTACATTGTCATTTCCCTCGCCGTACCAACGAAATCCAATATCCATTTCAGCTTCCTCCTTTAACGATTGATATCGCTGCCATTTTGGTTATCTAAAAAAGCTCCAACATCTTCTTTGCTTAAGCAAAATGCGTCACCT
Source organism: Marinococcus sp. LNHM4E3-1 (assembly GCF_056034405.1). Classification (NCBI taxonomy): domain Bacteria; kingdom Bacillati; phylum Bacillota; class Bacilli; order Caryophanales; family Bacillaceae; genus Marinococcus; species Marinococcus sp. LNHM4E3-1. The sequence continues at coordinate 78,959 of NZ_JBQLID010000012.1, forward strand.
GGAACTGTGTGTGCTAACACTCCTACAGCTACTGCAAATTTTATTATTTCATACATACTTGACGTTTCTGTCGCGGCTTCCAGAAGCTGGTGAAGTACTCCAGCAGCAAATGCGTCGCCTCCGCCAATCCGATCATGGATGGAAATATCATAAATTGGCGCTTCAGCACGTTCACCTGAAGAATGTAAAAGCATACCGGATAATCGATGCTGCATATTGGTGACTGGGTAACGCTTCGAAGAAGCAAGCCAAGTAAGTTCATAGTCTTTCATAAATGTTAAATACATCTCCTCTTGGTGCTCTACATTGTTAGAGGAATTATAATTTAAAATATGCGTAAGATCCTTTACACCAACGAAGCATATATCAACCATAGGTAAAAAATCTTCAAAAGCTTCCTTCGCCTCTTCTACGCTCCAAAGCTTGCTGCGATAGTTAAAATCAAAACTAATTTTCACACCATTTTCTTTTGCTTTTTGTGCAAAAGTATATGCTGTATTGCGAGCTTCCTGGCTAATGGCCAGAGTAATTCCAGAAATGTGTAAAATAGCACAATCTTTAAACCATTCATTACTTATCGAAAGTGAAGGATTCCATTGCGAAAAAGAAGAATAAGCTCTGTCATATGTTATTTTCGAAGGACGTTCTGCTGTGCCTCTTTCAACAAAATATGTTCCTATCCTTTCACCCTCACGTTGAATAGCGTTAGTTTTCACTCCTTCTTTCTGCAAGTAAGCTAACGCTGCGTCTCCTAAAGAATTATCTGGAAGTGCTGTGATCACTTCCGTGTCTGTTCCCAGATTACTTAAAGCCACAGCAACGTTAATTTCAGCCCCACCATAGAAAGTTTCTAAAGATGAATGTTGTTTTATTGTTTCTACCCCGGGAGGAGAGAAGCGCATCATCATTTCCCCAAGGGTCATTATCTTTTTCATGTTAGTTCCTCCTGTGAACAAAGCTACTAAATCGATTTAGTTTAAAGATTCTAAAATAAAACATTTTTTTATATCGTTTGTACTGATTCCCGGCTGATTAATGTTGGATCCATTCGATAAATCTTTTGATCATTAACTTCACCATGAATGCTTTTTAGCAAGATTTCAGCCCCTCGTTTCCCAATATCTTCACTTGGTTGTTTTATTGTGGTAAGAGAGGGTTGATATATGTTTGCATAAGAAACGTCATCAATGCTGATTAAACTAAAATCGTCTGGAATTTTCCGATCGTTATTTTTGCACTCATTAAGTATTTCTAATAATACTAAGTCATTTCCAGCAAGTATAGCTGTGGGAGGTTCCGGTTCATTGAAAATGTTAGTGATTTCTTGTTGAATTTGATCTAAAGAATTAGTTACTATATGATTTTCGTTCATCCTCAGCCCAAAGCGTTCCATACTTATGCGAAATCCTTCTAAACGTTCTAAGCGCGGTGTTACATAATCAGTGGCTGGCATAGTGATAATACCAATTTTCTTATGATTCGCCTGCACAAACGTTTCGACAGCTATATCTACTGCTTTAAAATTATCAAGCAAAACTGTATTTACTGATAAATCTGGAATAATTCGGTCTAAAAAAACGAGAGGTATTTCTCTTTCTTCTAAAAGATTGTACATATCAATATTGTTTCCAGTAGGGAAAATAATAAATCCATCTACTTGCTTTGCCATTAACGTTTGAATATATTTTCGTTCTTTTCCCGGGTCATCATCAGCATTACAGACGATGACATGTACTTCTGCTTCCATGCAAACGTCTTCAATCGCACGGATAATTTCAGTAGAAAATTTATGAAGAATATTCGCCACAATCACACCGATAGTTGAGGTTTTTTTTACTTTCAAACTCCTAGCCACTGCATTTGGCGAATATCCTGTTTCCTCAATGACCAGCTCTATAATTTCCCTGGTTTTTTTGGACATAAATTCATACCGGCCATTTAGATACTGGGAAACAGTGCTTTTAGAAACATTTGCTTTTTTAGCTACATCAGACATTGTTAAATAAGATGATTTTTTTTTATCCATGTTTCCCAACCCTTTAAATCGATTTATTTCTGTTAATTATAAACGATATCATTTTTCTTTCACAATTATTCCATACTTATTAAACAGATAGCTCATTTATTGCTTTAAAAAGTCGATCGTATTTTGCTCGATAAAAATACCCTCTTTTTTGCTTTGTTCTGCTTTGATCTGTTCTATTTCCCCAGGTACGTAGACTCTTTCAACGTTTTCCCCGCCCGGAGCTTCCCGTAATTCTTTTATCATCTGATCCATTTGGAATAAAAATGTATTTAAGTCTGTAAAATAGGCTGGGTTAACTGCCAGAAAGAAATGACCTAAATTCCTTTTTTGTTCAAGGTTTTCATACATGCTATTGATATGCGGCCCAAACGCTACTCCAGCTAATATACCAGACAATATATCGACCATTGCTGCCAAACCGTAACCCTTAGGGCCTCCAGCAGGTAATAAGTTCTTTAATTTAAAAGGATCATTAACATTTTCTCCATTACTATCCACTCCCCATTCTAAAGGAATGTTTTTATTATCCTCTCTTGCTTTTAGCACTTTTCCTAATGCGGCAGCTGAAGTAGCCATATCAAAAATAAAGGGCTTCTCTTTGTAAGCGGGTGCCCCTATTGCAATAGGATTGGTGCCGAAGAACGGTTCTTTACCGCCAAATGGCACTACTGCTTTATCTGTTTGGCTCATAACGATTCCAATTAAGTTAGAGTCAGCTATCATTTCTGTATAAAAACTTAAAGCTCCGCAATGACTGCTATTTCTTGCAGTGACAACCCCTACACCACAATTTAATGCATTTTTTATTGCTTTTTTAGTCGCATACTCCGCTACTACGTGTCCTAAACCTGCATCTCCTTCTACTACCCCTGTAGAAGAACTTTGTGAGTCATAAACTATAGAAGGCGCAGGGTTTATCCCCCCTTTTTTTATCTTTTCTATATAATGATTCATTCGCATCACTCCATGTGAGTGCACTCCACGTTCATCAGCGTGTACTAATACTTCCGCTACTGTTAAGCTTTCGTTTTTTGCAACACCATGGTTTTGCAATTTTTTTGATACCAGTTCCTTTAATTCTTCAATTGTAATATTTGTTTTCTTATCACTCATTTTTCTCTCCCCCCATTAGTCATCAAATAATTCAGGCAGGAATAGGGAAACGGACGGTACAAAGCTCACCAAAAGCAAAACAGCTAAACTCATTAACAAAAATGGGATTAATGCTATTGACGACCTCATTAAAGAAACATTACCAATTGAAGAAGCAACAAATAGACAAACACCTACTGGAGGAGTAGATAGGCCAATAATTAAATTCAACACCATCATTACTGCAAACTGTGTGGGATCCATACCTACCTGTGTGGCCACTGGCATTAAAACTGGAAATAAAATTAACAAAGCGGCAATTGTTTCCATAAATGTTCCGACAATTAATAACAGCACATTTAAAAGCAGGATTACTATAATTGGGTTTTCTGAAATAGTTAATATGGTGTCAGCCACTAGTTGGGGTATTCTTTCACTTACAAGAATCCATCCAAATAAGTTCGCGAAACCAACCAGAAACATTATTCCGGCTGTAGTAATCATAGAATCAATCAATATTTTCGGCAGTTCTCTTATTTTGACTTCTCTATAAACGGCTACCCCTATAACCAACGCGTATAAAACTGCTACTATTGATGCTTCCGTAGGAGTAAATATGCCACCTAAAATACCGTACAAAATAATAAATATCATCAGCAAGGAAAAAAACGCACCAGGAATTGACTTAATTATTGAAACGACAGAAGCTCTAGGCTGCACTGGGTAATTTCTTTTTACGGAAATTACATATGTAACTAGCATCAAGCTCAAGCCAATGATAATCCCCGGAATAGCTCCAGCAAGAAACAATTCTCCAATAGATATAGTTGCTAATGTACCGACTATAATCATAGGAGTAGAAGGAGGAATTAATGGGCCTACAGTAGATGAAGAAGAAGTAACCGCTACTGCAAAAGGAGCGTCATAGCCTTCTTTTTTCATAGCTGGAATCATTACGGAACCTATACTAGCCGTATCTGCTAATGCTGTGCCCGAAATACCGGCAAATCCCATTGAAGAACCAACGTTAGCAAGCCCTAAGCCTCCTCGAATATGACCAACAAGTTTATTGGCGAAATCAATTATTCTCTTTGTAATACCGCCTGCATTCATAAGGTTTCCAGCCAAAATGAATCCTGGTATAGCTAATAAAACAAAAGAATTGATACCTTCAAACATCTTTTGAGCCATCACAGTCAATTGTATATCGTTTAGCAGTATATAAATAAAAGATGAAATACCCAAACTAAAAGCAATTGGCATGCCTAAAAAAAGCAATAGCATAAAAGCTAAAAATAAAACGAGGGCCATCATAATGTCTCCTCCTCCCTATCAAATTTATCAAACAATGAATAATAAGCATTAAGCAGGCTGTAAATAATCAGCAATGCAAAAGAAATAGTCATGCTACTATAAATAACTGACATTGGTATGCCTAGTGTGGAAGAGGTTTGATTTTGCCCTACTGAAGAAAAATTGAAAGCAGCTATCATAAAAATAATTGAAAAAGTTCCTATTATTAAATACATAACAGCGTCATAATATTTTTTAAATTGATCTGGAATTACATAAAGAATTAAATCTACACGGACAAACTCTCTTCTATACATTGTTAATGGAGCCCCAAAAACAATGCCAAAAATAAAACAATATCTAGAAGCTTCTTCAGTCCATATGAATGAAAATGGCATGTATCTTCCTAAAATTTGCAGCGTAACTACAGTAATCAAAGCTGCAAAAAACAGAAATGTCAATGTTAGTAATATGCCATTCAAAATTTTTAACATTTTCACCCTAAACACCTCTAGCAGGTTTTAGAAATGACAGCATAAAAGTGGAAAAGTTCCCTCTTATGCTGCCTCTCTCCTGTTGAATTTTTTATTCAGTTTCTACAATTCTATTGTATAAGTCTAGCTGCTCTTCAGATAAAGTATCTTCAATAGCGGGCTGCATAGCTTCATTAAATGCTTCGGTATCAACGTCATCGTTAAATTTCATGCCTTCTTCTTCAAGCATGCTTTCATACTCTGCTGTTTCTTCTTCATAGAGCTCTTGGCCATGTTGCTGTGCTGTTTCAGCTGCTTCCATTACTTGCTCCTGTGTCTCTTCATCTAATTCATTCAATTGCTCGTTACCTACCACTACATAAATCCAACTATTAACATGCTCTGTTCTGTTTACATAGTCCTGAACTTCATAAAGCCCTCCGCTGTGGATAAGGTCTACCGGGTTTTCCTGCCCATCAATTACCCCTTGCTGTAAGCCGGTAAAAACTTCACTAAAGTCCATAACCTGAGGGTCTGCTCCTGCTTCCTGCCATGCAGATTGGAATAAAGGAACGTTCGGTATACGCATACTAAAGCCATTCAAATCTTCTGGTGTGCTAATAGGCTCATTTGAAGTAAGGTTTCTTGGAGCCCTCATATGATAATACAAAGGTGTTACTCCAACTTCGTCGCTTATTGCACTTTCAATTTCCTGACCAATGTCTCCCTCGACTACTGTTTGCATATGTTCTTCGTCTCTAATCGCGTATGGGGCAGCCATCATAGCAGCTTCTGGAGCCCAATTTTCCATTGTTTCACCAGAAATAGTCATGTCAGCCGTCCCGTCTTGAATGCTGTTCAGTACCTCTGTTTCTCCACCTAATTCCTCGTTTGGATAAATTTCGATATTTACTTGACCATCTGTGTTGTTGTCCACTTCTTCAGCAAATTTCTCCGCAGTTTTATGCCAAACATGGTCTTCGTCCGATAAATGGCCTAACTGCCATGTAACTGAGTCTCCAGAATTGCCTTCGCCACCTGAATCGCCTCCACTGCCTGAATCATCTCCTCCGTTTCCACAAGCAGTTAAACTTAACGCACCAATTGAAACTAAACCCAATGTAATAGCTTTCTTAAACATAATAGACCCCCTAATATTTGTATAAAAATTATTGATTGATACCGTTTTCAAAGATAATTAAATTACTTTTTAAAATATATTTATAGTATGTTTTTCGATTTTTAAGTAGTTTACTGCTTTCAAAGAAATTGCTTTAAAAAATCTTCAGGTTACTGTATTGTCTGCCCTCCTTCAAATATAATAAACCGATTTAGTAATGTTGATTGAATTGCTTAGCTTAGTCCTTGAGTAAGCACATTGATTCATTTTAAAGAATTAATTGAGAAGATATTAAAATAATCAAACTTTCCACGAACTTCAAAAAGTTTTAATTTAAATTTTCTTTATACTAAACATTAACAAATTACTAAACCGTTTTAGTAATGTATTTACAAATTGTAAGCGATAACATATTTTAAATCAAGCCCTTTTAAAAATTTCTTATATTTTCTTTTTTAACCTTTACTTACTCATCCATCAGCTTATTTTTATATTTATCTCGTATATATTTTGATAGTTCAACACCTATAAAAAAATCTTTATCCGGCCTATCGTAGTCGGATAAAGGTTTTTTGTTTTAAATGTTGTGCGTGAGCTAATTTATAATAAATGTTAATTACGTTTTACTTTTTCTTTATGAACCTCACTTCTTGCTTTGATTATGATAACGCCCCTTCGGTACCACTAAAGGAGAAAGCGATACGGGATCCTCGATAACGGTGCAGTCCAAATCGTAAATGTTCTTCATCATATCTGCTGTAATCACCTCAGATGGCGTACCACTTGTCACAAGCTGTCCTTCACGAAGGGCAAAAATATGGTCAGCATAGCGGGCCGATAAATTTACATCATGAAGTACCATCACAATAGTCGTACCGTGCTTACGGTTCAGATCGGTTAACAGATCTAAAATCTCGAGCTGATAGGTAATATCCAGAAATGTCGTAGGCTCATCCAGAAATAAAATATCGGTCTCCTGTGTCAGGGCCATCGCAATCCATACGCGCTGCCGCTGACCACCGGAGAGTTCATCGATGTTCTGCTCCGCGAGCCCGGTAATGTTCATCGTTTCCATCGCCTCTGCAACCGCCTGATAATCCTTCAGGCTCCACCCCTTCAGGAGCGACTGGTGCGGAAATCTGCCTCTTCCGACCAGGTCTGCAACCGTTATGCCCTCCGGCACAATAGGCGACTGCGGCAGCAGCCCCAGGGTCCGTGCCAGCTGCTTGGAGGGAATTTTATGTATTGCTTTGCCATCGAGGGTGATTTTCCCTCCCCGCGGTTTAAGCAGACGGGCCATGGCTTTCAGAAGCGTGGATTTCCCACACGCATTCGCGCCGATAATCGTATTAATCTGATTGCTCTTAATCTGCACGTTGATATGGTCAAGCACCGTTTTCTGATCATATCCGGCGACAATATTTTCCGTTTGGAACTGATGAGTGGATTTCATTATAAACTTCCCTTTCGATTCATTCGAATGAGCAGATACAGCAGAAACGGGGCACCGAGCACCCCGGTAATAATGCCGACCGGAAACCTCGTATCAAATGCGAACTGGCCAAGCAGGTCCGCGGCCAGCACAAGATTGGTACCAATCAGGCCGGCAGGGATCACGCTTGTGAAGCTGTTTCCTATGAGTCGTTTGGCGATGGGCCCCGAAAGAAAAGCGACGAACGCAATCGGACCGGTTACCGACGTCGCCAGAGCAAGCATCCCTACCGAACTGAGAATAAGCAGTATTCGCGTCACGTCCGTATTTAATCCGAGCGAGACGGCTGACTGTTCGCCGAGCTCGAGTATACTTAAATGTTTCCCAAGCGCTATAACCACTGGCGCACAGACCACCACTCCGATGATTAACGGCAGCATCGCGTCAAGCTGTACCCCGTTCAGGCTACCGCTTAACCACTGCAGTGCCTTCGACAAATCCTCCTGTCGGCCGATCAGCTGCAGGTATGATATAAACGCGGTGAGCATTGCCTGAACGCCGATACCAATCAATATCAAACGCCCCGTGGAAAACGAGCCCGCTTTTGAAAAGCCATAAATAATGATCACGGTAGCAAGTCCGGCAATCAGTGCGGCGATGGAAACGACCCCATCACTCGTATGCAGAATGAGAATGCAAAAAAGAGCCGCCACACTTGATCCTGCGGTAATGCCCAGTATTTCGGGGTTGGCCAGCGGATTTCTCAGCATAGTCTGAAAGACGTTCCCGGCAATGCCAAACGCAAAACCGGCTAAAAGCCCGGCAAGCATGCGCGGCAGCCGGATCGTGTTAACTGCAAAGGAGGCGCTGCCGGACGTATCCCCGGTCAGCGCCCGAAACACCTCCGGTACGGAATAGATCGTATTGCCAAGCAGCAGCATGGCACCGCAAAGCGCCAGGCAAAGCACCACCAGCAGCATATTAACAATCATCCATCTCCGTCGTCGCTGCCGGCGTTCAGCAATGATTACATTTATCACATTATTCATAACGACCGCACTTTCATTCGCATAGCTAAAAAGATTAACAGCGGGGCACCGATAAATGCCGTCACTACGCCCGCCTCCAGTTCACCCGGGCTGACCACAATCCTCCCCAAAACATCCGCTGTCGTAAGGATGATGGCTCCGACCATCGCTGATATTGGAATAATAAAGCGTAAATCAGGGCCGAGCAGCAGCCGGATGAAATGAGTGGACATAAGCCCGATAAAGCCTATCGGCCCTGCAAGCGCCGTAGCCGCCCCGCACAGGATAACGCCTGCAAAGGCGGCGATAATTCTCAGCACCCCGGTGCGGACGCCCTGCCCGGTGGCCACCTCATCTCCCAGAGCCAGCGCGTTGAGCGCCGAAGCCGACAGCACAGCCAGTATGACCCCCACCACCAGAAAGGGAGAAAACGCTAAAATGCTGTTCCAGCTCCCGGACCCAACGCTTCCCACCTGCCAAAACCGGAACTGATCCAAAATGTTCGACCGCGGCAGGATAATCATGCTGATGATGGAAGACAAAGCCGCGCTTGTGGCAGCTCCGGCCAATACGAGCTTCAGCGGGGTGGCCCCTGCCGGTCCCATCGAGCCTATCCCGTACACAAAAACGGCTGTGATAATGGCCCCTGCAATCGCAAAGCCGATGTACTGCCCCGCCGTGCTGATATTCCAGAATGCAAGACCTGCCACCACAAACAACGCCGCCCCTGTATTTACCCCCAGGATGCTCGGGTCAGCAATCGGGTTCCGGGTCACAGCCTGCATGAGCGCTCCGGATATGCCGAGAGCCGCCCCACAGCAAAGACTGAACACCGTCCGAGGCACCCGTTCCTGCACGACGCTTACGGCGTACGACTCTGTGCCCGAGTAGGACAACCCGGCTGTTATTTCCTCCCACGTAAGCGTCCGTGCCCCTAAAACGAGGGAAGCGAGCACACAGACAACCAGAGCAGCGGAAAAGAAAGCAAGTACTTTTGTCAGGTGCCTCGGTACATAATCAATAGCAGCGCTTCTTTTTTTCACAATACTACTCATCGGATTCGTCGAGCGCTTCTCCAATCAGTTCCAGATATTCATCGATTGTGTAGGGAATCGACAGCGCTGTTGGCGTTCCTGCAGCTCCCAGTTCAGATCCATCCTCAACAAATGCTACGTTGCCTTCTTTAACAGCAGAGATTTGTCCGAGTTGTGGGTCGGCGCGGACGGCTTCATACAAATCCTCATCTCCGTAGCCCATGATCAGATCGACGTCATTAAGCGCATCCGCATTTTCAGCACTCATCGTTACCGAAAACGCCGATTCGTCCTCGACTAATTCCGTTACGCTGTCCGGGTTTTCAAACCCCAGTTCATTTAAAAAGGAGACGCGTGGGTCGGCCGGCGTGTAAAAATGCAGCTCGGACAAATCATTGGCGGAAAAATTCACCCATGCGACAGTTTTACCCTCGATTTCCGGATATTCAGAGGCTTTCTCTTCGATCAGGTTCTCCGTCTCTGTAATAAGCTCTTCGCCCTCGTTTTCCATAGCCATGCCTTTCGAATTTAAACGTATCTGGTCACGCCACGAGGTCGTCCACGGCGATTCCGGGTAGGCAACCACCGGGGCAATTTCGCTCAACAGATCATAATCCTCCTGGGTAATACCCGAGTAAGCGGCAAGAATGACGTCGGGATTGCTGTCGGAAACAGCTTCAAAGTCGAGGCCATCCGTATCCTGATACACGTTGGGGTCTTCGGCCCCTAGTTCATCCAGCTTTTCCTCTGTCCATGGCAGAATGCCCTGATCATTAGTAACGCCGTAATTAGCTGCGGAGAAGCCGACAGGTACCTCATCCAGGGCTAGCACCGTATCCTGGTTCCCCCACTGCACTGTCGCCACCCGCTCCGGCTCTCCTTCAATGACCGTTTCCCCAAAGGCGTGCTCAATTACGATTTCCTCTTCCTCATTATTTCCCTCCGACCCGGACGTTTCAGCCCCGTCAGAATCATTTTGGCCGGAACAGCCGGCAAGTGCTCCTATTACCCCTACAGAAGCAGCAGTAATGCCCAGTAAGCGTTTTGGATTTCGAACGATTCCCATGTTTTCTCCCCCATATATGTTTATGTATTACTTATCAATAGTGATAATGATTATCAATATCGATAAATATAGAGGAAATTTGTGAAAATGTCAAATGAGAATATAGTTTTTCTTGAAGTTATTATCTATGCGTCTTTTTCTGCTATTACTTTATAAAACCCTTTTGCCGGGAAGGACCGCCCGGTTACAAGCATCCCGGCCTCGATGACCATCCTCTCCATCTGTTCCGGGGAAATGCGCGGTGCCTGATGTGCGTTGGATGGGTAATCTTCCAGTTCCACTATTACCAGGCGTCCGCCCGGTACAAGTACTCGCTGCACTTCCTCGAGAACCAGCGCAAGAGACGAAGCTTCATGCAGCACGAGCGAAGCCAGAACCACTTCCACAGATGCATTGGAAAACGGCAGTTGATTCATCTCCCCCTGCACAGTGCTTATATTGGTAAGAGAATTCTCACCCGCCTTGGCTTCAATAAGTTCAAGCATCTCCAGATCGCGATCAAACGCAAAGACCTGTCCTTTCGTTTTTTCTGCCGCCGGGAGCGTCAAGTATCCTGTCCCGGCTCCTAAATCCAGCACGCGGTCAGAAGTATGAATTGTAATACTTTCAAGCGCTTTTTCCGGAGGAAGAGCCTCCCGCCGTTCTTTTCCGTCCAAATAGGCTTTTTTTTCGGATAATGAGTGAGGGTGATAATGCGTCATCTTTCTACCCCTTTCTCGCAAGTAAATTAATAAAGATATTAAAGATTCTTATTATCTTTAATTAAACCTACTATAGCACCCACTTTTTCGCTTGTCTATCATTACACCCGTCATTAAGAAGCTACCTAGTGGTGAGAGCAGCCCCTTATATCTTTATCGATAAAATCATTACCTGTTTTCATCTCTGCTTTCTGTTACGGCGGACGATTCGCGCAGAAATCTTTCAAACAGCGAGAGGTTCGACATAATAGTAACAATCCATTCATTTGCCTGAAACTCTTTTACACCTTCGTACAATTCCTCTTCATTACTGCATTCTACGATCGTGTATCCTTTCTGCTTCCATCCGTCTATGTTCATGTCCTCACGCCGGCCGGCAATTACTTCGCGTTCTTTTGAGCTGTAGCAGTATATAAACGAAGGAGCAGTCATTGTTTCAGCCTCTTTTCTATAAAATTTGGTCCGGCAGATAAAAAGCCAGCACTAAGAAGCCTTCTTAGTACTGGCTGCGAAGAAAAGCGTTCTTCTTTTCAACTACTGCCGATGTATTATATTGTATGCTGGCAATCGGACTGGTCGGTCTTTAATACGTATTAATATAAAAAACCACAGAGAGGTATTGATCTCTGCAGCTTATCTGTCAGCGCTAATGTCTGAAGATTCCCACCCATTCTGTCTTAAGAAGTATTTCTAATTATTCAAAGCTCGGGTCGCAGAAATACAGACACAGGCTTTTCAGGCTCTCGTTTATCGTATATGATCATTCGTATAAGCCAAAATATCGCTTCATCTGCATGCAGCGCATTGAATGGCGCTTTTGTCCATAATGCTGACCGACTTGAGCTAAAATCCAGTTTCCATTTTTATACTAAAGCTATTTACTGATACCTTAATCATAACATAGTTTGTATAGCGCGCAAATTAAGCGTAAAAAAATGATAATATTAAGCACGTAACGGCAGAAAAAACACCGTTGGAAAAGGAGTGAAGGCTATGCAAACTATCGGGCTGCTCGGAGGCATGAGCTGGGAGTCCTCCGCCCTGTACTATCAGCTGGTTAATGAGGAGGTAAACCGCCGGCTCGGCCGCCTGCATTCGGCCCGGTGTCTCCTATACAGCGTCGACTTTGAAGAGATTGAACAAATGCAGAGCGCGGGGAACTGGAAAGCTGCCGGAGAACAACTTGGGAAAGCGGCCGAAGCTCTTGAACGGGGTGGCGCCGACTTTATCGTTCTCTGTACCAATACGATGCACAAAGTCATCGAAATAATCGAATCGTACATACATGTGCCGGTCCTGCACATTGCTGAAGCAGCCGCTCGTGATATCCGGCGGCAGAACCTCACCCGCATTGGGCTGCTCGGCACCAGATATACGATGGAGGAAACGTTTTACACGGGCGGCCTTCAGGCAGCAGGGCTCGGGGTGACGGTCCCCGGTACCGATGCACGCGCAGAAATCAACCGCATCATTTTTGAGGAACTCTGCCACGGTATCATCCGCCCAGTATCCAAAAGCTATATGCTCGAGGCGATGACACATCTGCGGGAAAACGGGGCAGAGGGTATCGTTTTAGGCTGCACGGAGCTCGGCATGCTGATCACTTCGGAGGATAAGGATCTGCCAGTGATCGATACGACCCGCGTCCACGCCCTCGAAGCGGTAAACAAAGCACTCGACAACTAACGCTATGGAGGAATGATCATGGAATGGTTTCAGCATTACGGCGTAATGGGCGCTGTCTTTTTAACCGCTGCGCTTCTAGTTGTATTCAGCCGGCTGCTCGCCCGTAACCGACGGCGCCCAATACTTGTCGTGACTATTTTTTGTGTGCTTCTTCTGCTGGCTGCTGCCGGTGCAGCTGCCTACGGCTGGTGGGAAGCTTCAAACCCCATCACGGCTCTCAGCTTCGTGTTTCTCGCTGCCATGGTATGGCTCGGTGCCGGCACTGGTATATGTCTCCTTGGCATCCAAAAAGCATTAAAAACTTCAAAGGGGTGAGTTTTCATGCAGCACTGGAGCTTAACAAAAGAAATCCGTACGAAGCATGGAAATGTCCGCTACGATGTTCAGGGCAGCGGCCCGCCGCTCGTGCTCGTCCACGGCACGCCGTGGTCGTCGTTCAACTGGCGCCACCTGATCCCTGCCCTCGAGCGCTCATACACCGTCTACTACTATGACCTGCTTGGATACGGGCAGTCGGAAAAGCGTGACGGCCAGGACGTTTCGCTCGGCGTGCAGAACCAGATCCTGGACGAGCTGCTGAACGCCTGGGGTCTTGATGCCCCTATCATTGTCGGTCATGACTTTGGCGGCACGACCGTGCTCCGTACTCATCTGTTAAACGAACGCCCGTTTCAAAAAATAATTCTGATCGACCCCGTCGCCGTTGCTCCGTGGGGCTCTTCGTTTTTCACCCACGTCGCGAGTCATATGGAAGCCTTTCAGGGCATCCCGACCTTTATTCACGAAGCGATGACTGAAGCCTATGTGCAGGGCGCGGTCTATAAGCCGATGCCTACGGAAACGCTCGCGGGCATTAAAGCACCGTGGCTCGGTGCTGACGGCCAGCACGCCTTTTACCGGCAGATGGCGCAGGCTGACCAAAAATACACTGACGAGATCGAATCCCGCTACGGGGATGTTTCTGCTCCTGCCTTGATTGTGTGGGGCGAAAACGATGCCTGGATCCCGGTGGACCGCGCTCATACGCTGCATGCTGCAATACCGGGCTCCCGTCTGGAACTTATTCCGGGCGCCGGCCATCTCGTGCAGGAGGACGCGCCGGCGCACCTGCTCGCCTGTATCACCGACTTTCTGCGCGAGGAATAAAAAAGATCCAGCATACTCTCCGATGAGAGCGCGCTGGATCTTTTGTTTACCACTCGGCGATTGTGCCGTCTTTATGCCGCCACACCGGGTTTTTCCAGTTGTGACTTTCCCTGGCGCGCTCCCGCACGTAGTCTTCGTTGATCGTGATGCCAAGACCCGGTCCCTGCGGCATTTTCACCGCGCCGTCCTCATAGGCAAACACGCTTTTGTCTTCGATGTAGTCAAGCAGGTCGTTACTCTGGTTGTAGTGAATGCCGAGGCTCTGCTCCTGAATGAAGGCGTTATGGCTTGTGGCGTCCACCTGCAGGCAGGCGGCAAGCGCAATCGGACCGAGCGGGCAGTGCGGGGCAAGCGCCACGTCGTAGGCTTCCGCCATGGTGGCGATTTTTTTGCCTTCGGTGATTCCGCCGGCGTGCGACAGATCAGGCTGGATAATATCGACCCAACCGTTCGCCAGGATGTTTTTGAACTCCCAGCGGGAATACATGCGCTCGCCGGTCGCAATCGGAATGTGCGTGTGCTGGCGCAGCTCCTGCAGGGCCTCCATGTTTTCGGTCAGCACCGGCTCTTCGATAAACATCGGATGGTACGGCTCCAGCTCCTTGGCGATCACCTTCGCCATCGGCCGGTGCACGCGCCCGTGGAAGTCGATGCCGATACCGACACCTGTGCCAACGGCTTCCCGCACGGCTGCCACCCGGGCGACCGCTTCTTCCACCTTATCGAATGTATCAATGTACTGCATTTCCTCCGTGCCATTCATTTTAATCGCCCGGAATCCGGATTCGACAGTTTCCTTCGCCGCAGCACCGACATCACTCGGACGGTCGCCGCCGATCCAGGAATAGATGTTGATGTTGTAGCGGCAGGCACCGCCCATCAGGTCATAAATCGGGGCGTTGTAAAACTTACCCTTAATATCCCAGAGCGCCTGGTCAATACCGGCAAGCGCGCTCATATGAATCGGCCCGCCGCGGTAGAAGCCGGAGCGGTACAGCTTGTTCCAGTGATCCTCGATCCGCATCGGGTCTTCCCCGATCATGTATTCCATCAGTTCATCAACGGCCGCCTTAACGGAAGCAGCACGCCCTTCCACAATCGGCTCGCCCCAGCCTTCCAGGCCTTCGTCGGTCGTAATTTTTAGAAACAGCCACCGCGGCGGCACCTGAAATAGTTCATAGGATCGGATTTTCATCGGGATTCCCCTTTCGTCTGTTCGATATTTGCCAGCTGCAGAGCTCCCTGCAGTGACGCTTTTTCGAGATCGTGCTTCGTAAAGGCGTGGACGGGGCGCTCCTGCTTCTGTTCGAGCACGTGCCGGTACGCCTCCTGCATCGCTCCGTGACCGCCGAGATATATCCAACCGGCACCGGCAGCGGCGCGTTCGAATGCTTTCATATCCTCGTACAATACCGCGCCGAGCAGCAGGTTTGCCCGGGCGTTTTCGGTGTAATCAGCAAACAAATGGCGCAGACGCACGTAGTACGCCGCCCGCGTAAACCCTTCCGTTTCCGCGAGATCCCAGCCCTCCATCAGCACCTCCGACTCGAGCGCTTCCACAAGCTTCGGTCCGACCGAATCGGATAAAATCGTGGAGGCCCGCAGTGCCGAGAGCGTTTCTCCGGCCAGGGTGGACGTGCAGCTGAGCAGACGTGAGCCGTCTTCGACCCGGATGTATTTGGTGTGCGAGCCCGGCAGGAGGATCAGGCCGCTGCCTTCGGCCGGCGTATGACAAAGCATCCCGAATGCTTCAACCTCTTCGCCGCGCATCACATCCACCGGCTCTTCGCCGTTTTTCATGCCGGTGATCCAGTGCCAGCGCCGCGCATAGTAGCGCTCGTGCACCGTACGCTCGGCGAGCTCCTCCATCGTAAGCGGCGACGGGGCATGGGGCACTTCGCGCATGCCGATGTTTGCCGTCAGCATGCCGTAGCCAATCACATCCCGGAACGTAAACTGCGAAGCCAGCGTGTCGAGCTCGTTATCAATCAGTCTCTCCAGGAGGGAGAAATCCTGCTCTATTGCCTGGTTGCGCACGCCCTGGTCGAGCGATACGCGCTTTTTAACCTCGAGTGTTTCGGTATCCACGACCCGCAGACGCGTGTTGGTCGTTCCGCCGTCGATTACAATTACATTCATTGGCTTCCGCCTCCCTCCCGGAGAATGCCGCGGGCTTTTTCCATATTACGGGTCAGCTGCTTCATGTCCCCGCGTTCAATCGCCTTCGGATCCACCACCTGGCTGCCGAGGCCGACCGCGTGCCAGCCGTGCTGCAGGTACTCCTGCATGTTATCAAGCGACACGCCGCCAACCGCCATCGCACGTACGTGCGAGAGTGGCCCGTGCACATCCTTCAAATAAGAGGCCCCGAACGCGCGTATTGGGAAAATCTTCACCATTTCCGCGCCGGCTTCGGTTGCCTGCAGAATTTCAGTCGGCGTGAGCACACCCGGAATGACCGGAACGCCGTAGCGGCTGCCGGTTTCAATTGTTTTGGCGTCCAGCGTCGGCGCAAGCAGAAACTCCGCGCCGGACAAAATCGCGGTGCGTGCAGATTCGGCGTCCAGCACTGTGCCGGCACCGACATGCAGATCGCTGTGGGTCGCTTTTGCCCATTCAATCGCCGCAAGCGCTCCCGGCGTGTTCATCGTCACCTCGAGTACGCGGGCCCCGCCCGCATATAACGATTCAATCACCTGCTGCAGCTGCGTTTTGTCGCTGCTGCGGATAATCGGCACTATTTTCTCCTGTTCAATCGTCTGAATAATACTCATAGCCGTTCGGCCTCCTTTTGTTCCTTATTAAGGAACAATGTTCCGTATTATGATTAAAAAGAAAGTTCCTTACGGAAATTACTGCCTATAGTGTAGCAGAGCGCACAGCAGATTGAAAGCGTTCTTTTTAATGGCCGAGCTCCCGTGATATGGCTGCCGCTGCCTGCTGCACCTGCTGTACGGTCGTTTTCCAGTCGATTGTTTCTGCATTCATGTGCGGCATCGTTACACTCACCGCCGCCACCGCCCGCCGGTGGAAATCAAAGATCGGAGCCGCCACACAGGTAACACCGAGCTCATGCTCCTCCCGGTCATAGGAGATACCCTCTTCCGCGATTTGTTTCAGCTCGACCGTCATCGCTTCTTTGGATGTAATGGTGTGCGGCGTATGACGCACCATGTCCTGCTCGTCCACCAGCTTTTCCTGCACGTGCGGAGGCTGAAACGCAAGCAGCGCTTTGCCGACGCCGGTGCAGTAGAGCGGTGCTTTACGGCCCACGCGGGAAAACAGGCGCAGCCGCGCGTATGTTTCCACTTTATCAATATAGACCACCTGGGAACCTTCGAGCTGCACGAGGTGCACCGTGCTTGCCGTTGCCTGGGCCAGATCGTGAAGGACGGCCGAAGCGGCTTTTCGCACGTCGATCGATTCCGCCACCCGTTCGCCCATTTCCATGAAGGCGAACCCGAGCGTATACACGTCGCGCCCGCGTCCCTGCTTCACGTAGCCCTTCTGCAGAAGAGACGCCAGCAGTCGGTGCACCGTGCTTTTGGCAACATCAAGGCGGTTCGCAAGTTCCGTGACTCCGAGGCCTTCCGGCGATTCGGCCAATAGGTCGATGATCTGGAGCGCTCGGTCGACGGACTGGACTCCGTTTGTGTTCATGCCACCTTCCTCCTTTCGGTACTGCAGTCATCGTAGCACATTTTCCTCGTATGTTAGTATAAAACTACACGGTAAATGGAAAAGTAAGGAAAGGAGGTTCACATGTATTCCCGCATGTTTGTGGATGAGCACTGGAATTTGATCTCGAGTATTATTGGTAATTTTGCTGTGATGTTTGCGATGCTGATCGGCATCGACGGTCTATCTGCAGGAGAGCCTCCCAGCATGGTAAGCAAGGTAAGTATGGCAACAGTAATTGCTCTGCTTCTTTGTGTTAATACCGTACGGAAGTTTCGGGAAGAGGAATGAAAAGCGCCTATCCTGGAGGATAGACGCAGTTGATTTATACATATTATTAGTTGTACACAATCCCGCCGTCGATCAGCACTGCCTGGCCGGTCATGTAATCTGAGTCCGGCGACGCAAGATAGGAAACGAAATTCGCTACGTCCTCCGGCGTCTGCGGACGCCCCAGAGCGATGCCGGCCGTGAATTTCTCAAATGCGTCACCCGGCTTTTCGAGTCCCATTTCTTCAACCATCCGGGCATCGATGCGCTCCCACATGCTCGTTCCGACTACGCCAGGGCAGTAGGCGTTAACGGTAATGTTGTCCGGCGCCAGTTCCTGCGCGGAGGCCTGCGTTAAGCCTTTAACCGCAAACTTGGTGGCCGAGTAAATACCAAGCATTGGAAAGCCTTTATGGCCGGCAATACTGCACGCGTTAATAATTTTGCCGCCGCCCTGCTTTTTCATCTGCTCGGCCGCTGCCTGAATGCCGAAAATAACACCGTTCACATTCACCGCAAAAATTTTTTCGATGTCCTCTTCCTCTACTTTTAAAAGCGGAGCAACGTGGTCAATGCCTGCATTATTTACGAACACATCGACGCTTCCGAAATGGTCCGCGGCTTTTTTCACAAGGTCGTTAATGTCCTGCCTGCTCGTTACATTCGCTTCCACCGCCAGGGCTTCACTGCCGTTGTCTTTGATGGCCTGCACCGTTTCCTCCATTTTCTCCTTATCAATGTCGCTGATCACGAGATTAAATCCATCCTTCGCCAATCGCGTCGCAATACCCTTCCCAATCCCCTGCCCCGACCCCGTTACAACCGCCGTTTTACTCATTGCTCTCACCCTCCATGTAATAGATTCAAACTAATAACCCTTACCTTTTCGCCCCTTTCCATAAACCTTAATTACGACTAAAGAATCAAAACTTTAATCATGAAATTAAAAACGCCTCCCCGGAGGAAGACGCTTTTCATTTACCCTTTTTCGTTTACCACCAGCCCGGCCTGGCGAAGGATCGAAGCATTAAAATCAAGAAGTGATTCGGGCGGTATTTCCCGCACGATCTCCTCTGTCTCGCGGTCGATCACCTGCACGTACACCCGGTCGGTGTCTTCGTGCACGTTGAACTTCAACCGTGTTAAATGCGGGTCGAGCATCGCACTCAACGTTTCGAATGATTTTTCCACTTCCTTCTTTGTCACGTGAAGCGCGGAATTGGTTTCTGCTGCCACCAATTCATTCGGCGTTACTTTTGAAGCATCCATAACGCCTGTCTCCCGCTTCGACGAAGCACCTTCGCCGCCGGCTGATCGAATAGAAACATCCATCTCCCGCCTACCTCCTCCTGGGATGATCCCTATCCCTTTACGTCGATCGACTGGCCTTTGCCTGAAACGACGCTCTGCATCGTCCCGGCCTGGTTGCCGCCAGCCATGTCATCGAGCAGCTCGGCGCTCTGCTTCGACGCCGTTTCCATCGACTGGCGCATGAGCGATATGTTCGCCTGCTGCTGCGCCTGCAGTTGACTGCTTAGGATTGAAACACTGCCGACATCGATATCATCACCTCCTTTCCAATTAAAAGTATAAAAAAGGCCCTGGGGCGTCAGAACCTCTAGATGTATGTTCATGTTGGTAAAAAGTGTCTTCTTTATTTATAATATCGGAAGAAATTCGTGGGAGTGTAGTGTTGAAGCTTAAGATAATAAGTACGGCTGAAATTGCTGCTCCAGTTCCTCCTGCAGCTTCTTGACGTTAGGGGTTAACGAGAATTAAAAAATTTCCTGGAGGGGGGTTGTAAACGCTAAACTAGAGAGAGCAATTTATCACAATTAAGGTAGAGCAGGTTTTCACCAATAAGATGAACCCATTT